>NZ_JVPL01000106.1:0-502 GCF_001054655.1 Bacillus sp. 220_BSPC | reverse complement strand
GGTAAAACGTGTTTCTTTGAAAATACGAAAGCAGGATTTCATTCGTTTCTGATTGGCTTAACCAACTTGTTAAAGAGTTGACCATATTCAGCTCGCTGCTCCTAAAGGTAGTGAGGACACTGCAAGAAAATTTTTAAATAATATTTTAGGTTTTGCCGAAGTTGAAAAACCTGAAGAAGGGGTCCTACCAACAAAATGCGGAAAACATACGTTAAGGAACATTTCCATCGTAATTATAGCTTTCGGTGGCATCCGTTTACTTTGACACTTTACAAATGCCAGATTGGAAGTTGCTACCACAATTGAAGGAGATTTGAAAAATATTACTAATCATAAAGAAGCATATGTATTTCTAAAAACCTTCTTAATAGGGATTTTCATGCATCCAGATCTAATGAGAAATGGGTGACTGACATTACATATTTGATTTTTAATAGACAGAAACTTTTCCTATCCGCCATAAAAGACCTCTATAACAATGAAATCATTTCTTATCAAGTCA
>NZ_JVPL01000105.1:0-13989 GCF_001054655.1 Bacillus sp. 220_BSPC | reverse complement strand
CCCCAATCTCTAAACTTTAGGCGAAAATTCAAAGGGAATTTCAAAAGGGGGTCAGAATTTTTTAATTCCGAACCCCTTTTGTCTACAAACTGAAAGTAGCCCATAGGACTACTTATTTTTGCTAACAATAAACCTTCTGGAGTTGATTGAATAACACCACTGTTTTTTTGAAATGCTTTGAAAGAAAGTTCGTCAATAAAAGGAAGCTATTTTTTATTGTGGACTTTCAATAGGCTGTTGCACATTGTTTTGCTGTGCTGCGTGTTGCTGTTCAGCTTCTTGCTGCTACTCGTTCATAATATAGCATTTACGAATCTTGTTGTTGCCCTTAGTGTCCACATAAACCTTATATGGTCCCACCTGATAAACGTCTGCCACGTTATTCCTGATTAGTACCTCTTCAGTGAAAGGCTCCGCCGAATCGTCGGAGTATTCTTCCGTAACGGTAACTGTCAGTCGTTTTTGATTACCATTGAGTTTCTTTACCGTAGCCGTTGGCGTCGCGCTGACGACAGTGACTACCGGGAGAATTACCACGCCAAGTATTTTGGAACCATCATACACTACGACTGCATAATTCGCGCCGGCGTCAACATCGCTGCCTTTAACGCTGATCACCGCTTTGCCGTTTGCGAATGTCGAGGAAGCCACTGAAACGCCGTCCTTTTTCAACACCGCTTTGGAACCGTCAGGTACATCCGCCGTAATGGGGATATTGGCGTCACGCTCACTCACGATACGCTCCACCGGGTCGAGGCTTATTTCTGCGCCCAGACTCGTTAAGTCTTCATACGAATAGTCGGACACGTACTCATACAGCTTAACACGGCTAGCAGCTGCATAGTCCTCCAGAGGGGCCGTGCCTCCTTGGCCGACAAAACCGTTTTCGCTTCCGTGCAGCGCATAAGTGTAATTATTTGAACCAGTATGGGAAAATAGCGTCGTCTCGCCGGTATCGGGGTCTATACCCGTGTTAAACCATACCGCTCGATCTAATGCACTATCTCCAATAGTTGTGTCTGTGCGTAATGGAGCCGTCATGTCGCTGCTTAAATCCCGCCACAAAATAGAGGGGGCCACAAGGCCGCCGTGAACCAGACTTAACATTGTGTATCCAGTGTAACCATTCGCCCTTGTGTATGGTCCCGGATCGGGGCTGGTACTCTCATTAAAGATAAGTCTCGTATTGTCCTGGATCAGCTCCGGCGCTACAATAATGTCGTCAACTATGGTGACAGGCGTCCCCGAAAGCCCTCGTTTGGCGTTTGTTACACCGCCGGTCGCCGGGACGGATGTCACGTTCCTATTGGTCAGAGCCAGACCTGAGTTGGCGGATACAACGATATAAGTCTTACCGGATTTGATAGTTTTGGCCAATCTCCAAAAATTTTCTGGGACAGTGAAGTCTGTAACACGGGCCTGATTAATCGGAGCCCAGTTCTGATCCCACAGAGACTTCTTTAATTTCAATGTTTTCAAATGATCATCGTCTATACTACTATCTGTATTAATAGTGAGCTTACCACCTGTATGTTTTGGTAAGGGCTGGAATTCCTTACTGTTAAGCATTGCCAGTTTACCGTCGTCTCGATTATAGAACTCCTGAAACAGTTTGAATTGGGGTTCACCGTCGCTGAAGCGGATATTGACGGATGAGCGGTAGCCCGTATCCTTATAGTTTTGGTCTTTCTCCCATTCGGCGGTCATATGCCCGAAGTTTATCGTATACGTCGTCGATATTTTAGGGGAGTCCTTCCGGGCGATTTTCACCGTCGCCACGGCAGGCTTTTCTGCGCCCACCGCGCCGCTTGCGGGGTTGAGTGTAACGCTGACGTCAACATCATCGTCAGGGTATTTGTGTGCGATGTTCGCGGCAGAGAAGTCAATCTTTGACACGTCCTTTGGCACGTTAACATCAAATTCGGTTTTGCCCGCGACATTGAAAACCTCACCACCGAAGTCAAACGACGTAAGCTTTGGCGGCAAATCATCTAGCCCGAGATAGGCCTCCGGATTTATTATGGCCCAATATGCTTCTTTTGGTGCACCACTGGAGTCGAATGGCAGCGGGTAACCCGTCCTGCGCCAGCTGTTGTTATCAGCCACGCCCCAGAATGTAACGCGTTCTATATTATCGGAGTACTTCTTATATAGCATGAACAGCTTGGCATACAATTCCGCCTGCTCCTTCAATTGCGCCTCGGTAGGGGGAACTTCGGCTGAAGTGCCGTTGAATTGTACGTCGAGTTCGGTTATGCTGATTTCACACCCGGTTTCACTATAGACCTTTAAAACTTCCTCTAAATTATCTACATTGAGTCGGAGGTTGTAATGCCCCTGTATCCCGATGCCCTCGATCAGTTTCCTTCCGTTTACCTCAGGGTGCTCATTCGCGTATCTTTCGTTGAGCTCGTTGACCATTGAGGCAATCGCGATTGCCTTGTTGGCAAGTTCCTCGTCGTTAAAGTCATTGTAATACAGAATTGCGTCCGGGGCGGCCTCACGCGCAAACAGGAAGGCATCATAGATATAATCCCACCCGTTTCCGCCGTTAGCGTAAGCTTCAAACCATCTGGACGGCCGTTCCATTGGTTGAATGCCGGAGCGAAGCGCGTTCCGCCAATCGGTCGGATTTTCCGGATTATCCCTCATTGCTTCATTAACAACATCCCAGGTGTTGAGCTTATAAGGACCCTGACTATAGTGTCCGGCGATTGTAGAAATATACCTTTTCAAGCTGGCCCTTGCCTCGGTATAATTCTGACCACTTTGCGGCCAGCCAGCTGACTGATTATGCCACGCCAAGGCATGTCCAATCGTATAGAAACCGTCGGCTTTGACTTGAGTTAACATGTTGTCGGCTGATGTGAATGACGGATCTCGAGTTGGGTTGGACCATATGGAGTCCGGCTTGGTAGCGTTTTCTGGCGTCAGCGCGTTATAGTGGAACTTCATAAAATCATACTTTGCTGCATTCGTTAAGTCGGCCGGGCTAATAGTATTGCCGATAAGAAAATGGTCCTTGTAGACTTCTTTCAGCGACACAACCTCTTTCGCTGAAGTTCCCGGAGCCTTCCCATTGTCAACCTCTGCCGCTGAAGCATTGATGACCGGCAATACGGTAGCGGGAAAAGAACTCAAGGTAAAAACCAGAGCTAAAAAATATGTCAGTAGGTTTCTAGCTTTTTTCTTAAAAAAAGTCATTCCTTTCATAACTTTGATCCCTTCTTTTTTGTTATTTGTTGTTTTGATGGTACATCACTAATAGATACAATAATTCATTCCGGTAGTCCCATCATAATTTGGATTTATACGAATACTCTGGTTGATTATACATACCAAATACACCATGCATACACTCTCTAAAAAGATATTTCTGTATATCCGTAATTACCTCCCTTCTGGTTTACGTAGTGTCAAAATACTAAATGAATTTTGACTAATACCTTTATTTCTCTGGCTTTCACCAGTTGTTTCTAACCTCCACCCGTAACGGCTGCAAATCTTTCAAGCTGCATACTATGGGTGTTTCATTGTGTGAAAGGTGTTTTATTCCTTTGTGGTCTCCAGCTCTGAGTGGTGTTGTTTTGAGCCTTGTGCTATTTTCCCTGTCTTTTTCAATGCAAGCATCAAGTCCCTACATGACATGTCCTTTGTCTTTCCATCATTAGCCACCACTTTACCATTCGTGAGTTCAGGCACACTAGACTTTTACAAATACAGTTTTAATAGAGGTAAAAATTCAAAAGCGGCCTCCTCCTCTTAAGTTTTGTGACCGCTTTCATTCGGCTGAAACCCATTGTTTTATATTATAAATTTTCAGGATTTTTCTTTTTAAGAGAATAATTGTTTTATAATATAAAACTGTGTTTTTCATTAATGAACTATCTGCTTTCAATACTAGCTCAGTGTCCAATTTGTGTCAATATCATTTACTGAATCTTTCAATTATTCAATCAATCGTTATTCTAGAATTATTTATTCTGATTTGGGGCTTATTTAAAAGGAAAAAACCTCTTTCTTAGCGGTTTTTTGTCAAAAAATTTAGCTAAGTGTCTAAAGGCTTGTAAGAGCTGCCGAATATACCTCATAAAATGGCACTTCATGTTTCCTTGCCGGATCCTTCACATCGCCATATTCAGGAAACTGCCTTATTACCCTCCCATCCATCATGCCTTGTTTGAACCTGATCGTTCCATAAGGAGTTTTGATGCAACAATTTCCCTTTCCAAAATCCTTCTGTAGATCACCTCTTTCGTACTCCAACAGTGGTTGTTTCCAATAGGATGATTTTTTTAATTTCACAGGCCGTTCAGGCAAGACAAAACAGTGACAAGGGTTCCGGACAGTTTTTCTTTCATATAAACCGGAGTGTAAAAAGTGTCGAGGGCTCCCGCATCCAGGATGAGCTACATAAAATATCCGGGAGAATTTATTTAGGTCCTCACACCTTCAGGCATACTTTTTCAATCATTTCTCACTTAAAAGGAGTGGATGTCTATCAGATTATGAAGAGTCTGGCCATGTGCAGCTTTTCACTTTAGAAATATATTTAGTGAAAGTTTTTGAAAAAGGACGCCATGCGATTCATTTGTGGTCGGAGGAATATGGGGGAATATATATAAGAAGGTCTTTATATTCAAAGGGGTTTTTGCTGATTTTGGACTTTATTGAATGGCGCGCTCTTAAACGATCCAGTTTCTAAAATGGTTAAATTAAGAAAATGAAAAAAGAGGGAGAACAAATCATCTGGATGACTTGTTTCCCTCTTTTTTAGAATCCCTTAGGTAGGCACGACATAGGAATGTTAGGGCCTGGGAGGGAAAGCCGCCAGGGGCGGCGTTGGAAAATGTTCATAACAAGTTAAAAAATGGAGTTCTAATTATTTAGTTAAAAACTCGAATTCTAATATTTAATTCTTCTCCCCGATCTCTTTTCCTGCTGATTTTTTATCCTTTATTTTAAAAGAAATGAGGAAGCTAATTAACGAAAGTACAGCGATGACAATAAATGAGATTTGCGCGCCATACATATCAGGATGTACTATCTCGGGACGCTGCTGAGCATTTTCGGTAGCTGTTGTCATTACAGTAACAAGTATTGCTGTACCTACAGATGCGGCAATCATTTTCATCGTATTATCCATTGCTGCACCATGGGCAATTAACCGTTTAGGCAGCTGGTTTAAGGCGGCCGTTGAAACAGGCATCATAACCATGGCTAATCCGAACATCCGTATACTGTACATGACCATTATAAATGTAAAACTTGTCGAAGGACCAACATCCATAAAAGTAAAGGAGGAAGCGGTTATGAGGAGTAATCCGCCAATAACCAGCCACCTGGCCCCAATCCGGTCAAAAATACGGCCAATGAACGGTGACATTATTCCGGTAATAAGTGCTCCAGGAAGTATGGCTAATCCAGCTTCAAACGCAGTAAATCCTCGCATGTTTTGCATAAATAGCGGGATGAGCGTTTCGGCACCTATCAGACCCATAAAGGTAATGGCTCCAATAATAATGGCAATTGGGAATAATGAATACGTGAACACACGGAACTCCAGCATTGGATGCTTCAATCGCAATTGCCTTTTGATAAACCAAACAAGTGAAATTGTTCCAATGCCTAGGGATATGATGGTACTCTCGTCTGTCCAGCCATAATTACCAGCCGCTGTAAATCCATACAATAATCCACCGAAACCTACGGAAGATAAAACAATCGAAAGCACATCCACTTTTGGCCGTGTAACTTCTGTTACATTTTTTAAAGCGAAGAACGCAACTATGATATCAATAATAGCAATTGGAAGAATGATAAAGAATAATACCCTCCATGAGTAGGTCTCCGTAACCCAGCCAGATAAAGCGGGACCGATAGCCGGCGCGAAGGAAATGACCAGCCCGACCAGTCCCATGGCTGCACCCCGTTTATGAACAGGGAAAATCATTAGGAAGACTGTTTGCATTAACGGGAGCATGATTCCGGCTCCGCTCGACTGAATCATCCGTCCTAGCAGCAGCATTCCAAAATTTGGAGCCAGCCCCGCTACCAATGTACCAATAGCAAAAATCCCCATCGCGGAAAGGAATAGCTGTCTGGTGGTAAAGCGCTCCAGTAAAAACGCGCTAACAGGGATCATGATCCCATTAACCAGCATAAAAACGGTTGTTAGCCACTGTGCACTATTTGCCGTAACATTCATCTCCTCCATTACAGGAGGAATGGCGGTAATCATTAATGTTTGATTCAAGATCGCAATAAATGTACCCGCAAGCAAAAGAGCGACAATTGTTGTCTGTTTACGATTTGTTGAACTCAATTATGGTCCCCCTTTACGATTTGGAAAAAAACATACTTTTGTAGATTACACGAATTTACATCAGATTTCCAGTAATTTGCTGTTAAAAATAAAAGCAATAAAGTGGCATTAAACACTTACTTTCCCTACAAATAATATAGAAGAAAGTCGTCATATTCAGAGTGGTTTTGCTGAATTTTGTACTCTATTGAACGGCGCTCTCTTTTTTTAATAATTACTATAACAAGAATTATAATAAACACATTTACACTCACTAGTATTGGTTTGAACTGTGTGGTTTATAAATATTCCAGATTCAGAAGATAAAGATAGAGCTACGTAGCAAAATCATGCTGGGCTTTTGAATATCAAGTGATAATCCTAGATTCGCGGTTATTTTAACTCTTCTATTTACTTCTTAAAGAGCTCAATATTTTCTTTATCCCTCCTGCAAATTAAAAGCACCCAATTTAATGGATGCTTAGATTTCCTTTCTTTCTTAATCTTATTTCAAATTTATCACTGAAAAACTCATTTGCATTAAAAATAGTACTAATGTCTGAAATATCACCTATGTTCACAATTAAGGCTTCATCAACTTCCTGATCTGTGAGAACTATGCGATATTCATATTGATTTTCAAAGTATCTATCTTTCCAAAAATAAATATCAGTCCCTTGATTTTTATAAGAGCTCATCCTTGCTGAGGAATTGATGTTATAATCATCATATTTTACCAAGCCCCCTCTGTAAGCATAACCTTTTTCATTGAGTGTTCTAGTAATTCTGTCAATAAATTGCGATGGGGTAACAAAAATTAAGCTATCTCCGAACTCCCTGATCATTTTATCGATTTGTTCATTAGGTAAATCAAATTTGGTATAGTAATACTTTTCATCCTCGTTAACCACTTTTAACATATCGCCAATAATTGCATACATACAATATAATGGTCTTTTTTCATTTATATTTTTTCTGAAATTCAATTTTTTAGTTCGCCCCGACATTATTAATTCATTGGTATCTTGAGTAAAGAAATTCATTGTTAATTCCGTAAAAACATGTGCTGCTTCAAATTTGTCTCCTACACCTTTTTCTCCTGAAGCACTTTCTATATCAATATACTTTTTGAAATTATTCATATATAAATCTCCAGACAAAAAACTTTCCACAAAAGGTGTGAACTTTATAAATCCAAAAACTTGACCTTTAAATCCAACGTCTGACATTTTCATACGCTTCATTCCCTCCTATTTAACTACTAAATTCACAAAAGGGACTATTCACCGGTATTTATTCCAAGACTATTATGAACGTTTACTATTAGTGAACATGTAAAAATGTATGCCTAGTTTACAAAGAATATACTTCAGTAAAAAACGCTTATCCAAAGGTATACAGTCTTTCTTCTTTACAGTCTTCTTTTTAACCAAACCTGATTTCATAATCTCTCCCCAAAAAAGCAACCAATTTATCACGTGCATTTTATCAAAAAAATCCTTGTAGAGACGACTCAAAATTAATGTTTAGAAAAAAACGTAATAACGCTTTCCATTTTATTGTTGGTCCAATATTCTTTTTTCAAAGCAGAAATCGTGAATATACCGAATATCCTAGGGCAGCGGTACTGTATAATAGAAGTATAAGTTTACTTATTTTTAATGCTGATTAATTGGCGTTCAACTTATTTAATCCATCGGCAGAAAGGTTGGTAAACTATTTTGAGTATAAATCCAAATATGGTGGAGATAGCCTCCCTCCTTGGGGAAACGTCACGTGCAACAATACTTGCAAGTTTACTGGATGGGCGTTTTCATACGGCAGGCGAATTAGCATTGATGGCTGCAATAACACCTCAAACCGCCAGCTTTCACCTTTCTAAGTTAGTGGAAGGTAACCTTGTTATAGTTGAAAAACACGGACGACATCGCTATTATCAGCTAGCAAATGGAGAAATTGCGCACATTTTGGAATCGTTTCTGGCCATTTCCCCACCTCCTGAAGTACGGTCGTTAAAACAATCAAGTCAAGTCAAAATGCTTCAGGAAGCCAGAACCTGCTATGATCATTTGGCAGGAAAACTAGGCGTCCAATTAACTGAATCGATGTTGAAAGCCGGATATTTGAAAAAAGAAGAGAGAGAGTTTACAGTTACACCCAAAGGGGATCATTTTTTTTCAGAATTCGGCATCGATTTACTTGATTTAAGAAGAAAACGCCGTTCATTTTCCCACTCCTGTTTAGACTGGAGTGAACGTCACCATCATCTTGGCGGAGCTTTAGGGAATGGGCTTCTTACACATTTTTTTGATTTAGGCTGGATAGTCCGTGTTCCATCTATTCGCGCAGTAAAAGTCACACCTAAAGGGAAAGAAGGATTTAAAGAAGTTTTTTGTATAGAGGTATAATTTAATAATCCCTCCTGATGAAAAAGAAAGGTTCTTTTTCACCATGAGGGACTTTCTGTCTTTAGCGGCTTAAATCCATGCGATTACTATAAAGCTCTTTTAACGAATTTATTTTCCTTTTGGAAATTGCTATTTACAAGATAGATGCCAATGATGATAAACAGTCCGCCAATCAAGAGTGAAGTGTATATCTGTTCACCTAATAGTGCCCACCCTGATAATACACCGAAGAAAGGTGCCAAAAATAAAAAGGCACTTGTTTTTCCTGGATCACTCTTTTGTAAAAGGTAATACCAAACAGCAAATTGCACGATCGATGACATGATACTTAACCATAATAAAATGAACAACGAATTGCCATTCAGTATGAAAAATGGTTTTTCAAGGATAAAGCTGCCAAGTAAAAGCAGTAAACCGCCAAAAAGCATCTGATAGGCAGATAATACCCATGTATCGGAAATCGCCCCCCATTTTTTCGCCAATAAAGTGGAAATCGCCCAGAAAACAGAAGAAAGAATGCCGAAAAGAATACCGACCTTAAATTCAAGTTGCGCTCCCATCGTTATCATTACTCCGACTAATCCTAATAAAACACCAATCCATTGATATAGTTTATAGCGTGTTTGTGAAAAGATCGTACCGAAAACAACAACAAGCAACGGGTTCGTGAATGTAAGAATGGAGGATTCACTTGCTGTAATCGTGCGTAAACTCAGGAAAATGCACCCCATTACTCCGGCTGTTTGAAAAGTGCCGATAATAAGCATTTTAATCCAATCCTCTCTAGAGTTTGGATGCGGTCTTTTTAACAAGATTACGATCAGCGCCATTATGAATCCTGCAAGTGTGAAGCGTAATCCTGCTAATAATAATGGGGATGAATACGGAAGACCGATTTTAACTACTGCAAAAGAAGAACCCATCAAAAATGTCGTTAAAAGTATCAACAGTGTAAATTTGTAAACATTCATTTTTTTATCTCCTGACATATTTAAATGACCGATCTACAGATATTATAGCTGTTGATTATTTCAGCCCTAATCGAAATATGGAATACAAGTTTATCAAACTTAATGGTATCGACATATCATAGGGAATCTTTATAGTTTAATTGTTATAAGTAACCTCTTTAAATCATCGTATTCATCTTTGAAATCAACTTAAGAAATAGAGGTAACCTCATCCTATTTTTCATATATTTCAAGAGGCAAATCATCCGGATCACTAAAAAAAGTGAACCTTTTTCCTGTTAACTCATCAACACGGATTGGTTCGACTGGAATGTTTTCTTTTTCCAAATCTTCAATCGCTTGTTTAATATCCTCCACTTCAAAAGCAAGATGTCTAAGCCCCCTGGCTTCAGGATAACTAGGACGATGCGGGGGATCAGGAAATGAGAACAATTCCAGCTGATATTCCCCTCCGACGATTAAGTCCAATTTATACGATTTCCTTTCTGACCGATATGTTTCCTTCTCGATATCGCACCCTAAAATATTCACATAGAAGTTTTTTGATTTTTCATAATCGGAACAAATTATTGCTACATGATGTATTTTTTTAACCTTCATTTGTGTCCTCCCTAAGAACATTGATTATTTTTATAAACTAATTTTACCAAAGTTATACATTAATAAACACTTAGATTTCAGTGCTTCCTTCGGACTCCACTGCACGATACTGGTACATCCATTTTCCTTTCATCGGATATAGGTCTAAACACTACTCCAAATAGATTAACTGCAGCACATTAGAAAAATTGTATTTTAAACATGAAAAATACCCAGGACATACTGTTTGAATAATATTATTGATAATATCGTATAAAAAAATAAAAAGCCCTGTTAACTGAAATTCAGTAACATCAGGCTTGTCAAGATAGAAGCTGAAGACTTTTATCACTCTCTATATACTATTTCGAACAAACTTTTATAAATCTGAACCCCCACTTTTGCCTTCATTTATATCAATCTATTTTACAGCAGGAATTGTTTGTGGATTTTCTGATATGAAATTTTCCCTACCCGATTTCAAGGTCATAAAAGCGATAAAACAAACGACCCCGAATGAAACCAATAACCCAAACAGCCCCATTAAACGATCCATCGAAAGCGTCTATGACAAAACCGATCGTTAAAGGAGCGATGAAGCCAGCCACTTGCATCCCTAAATTGACCACTCCCACTGCAGATCCTCCGATTGCTTCCGGTAAATACTTTAGCGGCAGACTAAAAATGATAGTGGATAAGGCTGCGGAAAATATAGGTATAATGGATTGATAGATGATAACTCCCGTTACCGTTTCTGCATGAAACATGAGATACACGAATAACGCTAGTCCTAATCCACTAAAGACCCCTATCCATTTTTCCCGACCAACTTTCACTTTATCCAGTACATAACCGGCGATAATATAGAAAGCCACCGAAGCTATTGCAGGGATCATCTGTAAAAGACCCATGGAAATTAAATTCAGGCCACGTTCCTGCACCAAGTAAGTCGGCATCCATGACATCACTCCCCAGCTGATGAAACCATATGCAAACGAGGCAACCATCAAACTAAGGGCCAAGGGGGTTTTAAACAGCTTAATAAAAGAACCTTTGACAGGAACTTCCGTTAAGGAATCTACTTCTCGCGGGCCCTGACTCCCTACTCTTGGTTTTAAAAAGAACAAATATAGCAACCCAATCGTAAACCCAAAAATCCCAATAATGCCAAACATCATCCTCCATCCGATACTAACAAGCAGAGTGGCTGCGAGAATGGGTGAAATGACACCTGCAACAGTGAGTGCGGAAAGAAACAAAGACATTGCCCGGGATCGCTTTTCTTCCGCAATGGACACTGCTATCATTTTGGCCCCAGCAGGAAAGAAACTTCCTTCCCCCAATCCGAACATAAAACGAATGACCAACAACGATACAAAAGACCATGCCAATCCTGTCAGACTGGTAAAAATGGTAAAACTAAAGACAGAGACAATAAGCACGATTCTAGCGCCGAAACGATCGGCCATCCAACCGCCGGGAATCTGCATGATTGCATATCCTAAAAAGAAGATGCTCAATATCAGACCTGTGGAGGATGCGCTCAATTGGAGGTCATCGGATATATGGACAATCCCATAATTAATGACGAAGCGATCCAGTGCCGAGAACAAATTACCTGCAAAAAGTAATAACAAAATCATTTTTGGATTTTGACCGAATGCTAATTTGTTCACTAGCATAGCCCCCTAGTTTAGCTTTAATTTTCATCACAATTTTTTAAACTCTAAGGAAACAGGATCATGGAGTATCTAATGTCGAGGATGCGGGTTCAATGATAATCGGTGCTTTATGTCAAACATATAGGATTTTCTTTTATAATTAGACGCAGTAAATTTCCGGTAAGAAATTAAGTAGTCATTACCTTTTCTTGTCCATATACTGGGTTTCCATCTATGAAGGTGGCCAAAATTGCTATGTCCCTAATTTCTTCTGGATGAACAGCTGTAGGGTCAGCCTCGAGAATGGTAAAGTCTGCTTGTTTTCCAATTTCTATGCTGCCTGATCGTGACTCATCAAAATTTAGTTTTGCGCCAAAAATAGTCATCGACTTTAAAGCTGTTTCTACATCAATGCGCTGTTCTGGACCTAAAACATGACCTTCTCTCGTTATTCTATTAACTGCAGCCCATACTGAAAATAGGGGTGAGATTGGGGTAATTGGACAATTGGAATGCAGCGTGAACAATAAATTGTGTGCAACAGCTTCAGCTAACGGACTTATACGCCTTCCACGCTCCGGACCCAGGAAAATTTGTTTATGCCTGTCCCCCCAATAATATACATGATTGATGAAGAAGGATCCGGCTACATCAAGTTCCCTCATCTTCATGATGTCCTCGGTGGTTGCGGTTTGGACATCTTCGATTCTATGACGATGCCCTGTACGAGGGCTATTGGATAAAGCATATTCATATGCCGCTAATATCGAGCCGATCGCACGATCCCCGTTTCCATGCGTTGTGATCCTAAACCCTCGTCTGTGCAGGTCTAAGACTTCTTCATTAAATGCTTCCTGATGATGAATGAAATCTCCATATACATCTTGATTTTGATAATATGGAAGACGTAAAGCTCCTGTTAATCCTTGTATGGAGCCGTCCTGAAACATTTTTGCGCTATCTAATTTAACCCATCCCACAGACCTTTCCCTGAGTTCCAGGTCCAGTTGAGCTGGAGAATAACCCCCGAATGGCTGTCCTTCACGAAGCTGCTGATGCATGATCATCAGTCTCGTTCGCATCGGATTAATTTTTTGTTCAGCCGCTTTAAGATGAACCTCTAAATCTTCCAAATTATTAAATCCAACTGCAGCATCTGTATTCGTGGTAATTCCTTGAGCTACATAATCTTTTGAAGCCTTTCCTAACATGTCAACCTGTTGCCCTATTGTCATTTGTGGTATGTGATTATTTATTGGTGCCATTGCCGCTGGTTCATATATTACCCCATTCAGTCTTCCGTTCTCATCCCGTCCATAATGTCCGCCTTGGGGATCAGAAACATCATCAGTTAAACCTGCGATTTGCAAAGCAAGCGAATTTACTGCGGATAAGTGCCCTGAAGTGTGTGTGATGACTACAGGGTTATTTAAAAAGACTTTATTTGGCCATAAATGCTAATTAACCTAAAAAACAGGAATCCAGAACTTTTAATGTTAAGCTTATTTATTAGAACTTCATAATAATCAGAAGGTAAATAAAGATTATGTTGTATTCTACTATTCAGGGATATTAAATAGCAGCTTAGGTGCTTTTTACCCTAAGGTGTCAATCAGAACTGCCATGGTTAATTGACAAGTGCGATTGATAGGGTTAGACAAATAGATACATCTTGTTTATATGTCCAATCGCTAACAGTTTCTTATCATCCATGATGATGAAGATGGAAAGTGATGAAATATAACCAAACCCGAGAAAAAAAGTTCGTTGTATACGAAACATTTTGTAAAGCGCTTTAAAACATCGCATTTATTACCGTTCTTATGAAAAATATCTATATATCCTTTCTCATCTTTTATAAAACGACCTTAAAAGGTACAAAAAGGCATATTTTGGTACATGCAAGGGCTCAATTGCAATAACTCTCCCATTTTCCAATGTGGAGTTATGTCCACATTGGTAGCAGTCTTAAATCTTTATCCCCTATAATAAAGAAAAGCATACCCGAAGGGATATGCTTCAGTTTGTAGACAAAAGGGGTTCGGAATTAAAAAATTCTGAACCCC
>NZ_JVPL01000104.1:0-224 GCF_001054655.1 Bacillus sp. 220_BSPC | reverse complement strand
ACTTCAGGCACTCGCTTTCCGCGGGCGGTCCGGGAGCCTCCTCGGCGCACATGCGCCTGTGGGGTCTCCCTTGGACTCGCTATTCCCGCAGGAGTCTCCGCACCTTCCGTTCCAATCCACTATGTTTAAAAATTTGGATAGAACTCCTTTTTCCTACAGTCTTTTTTGTTTTAAAATAGATTTATTAAAACTTGTAGTGATGAGGATTCTATCGAAACATCATT
>NZ_JVPL01000103.1:0-16015 GCF_001054655.1 Bacillus sp. 220_BSPC | reverse complement strand
GGCTCCCGGACCGCCCGCGGAAAGCGAGTGCCTGGAGTGGAAATCAACGTCCAATAAGTTGTACAGGGGAGTGACGTTTTAAAAGAGGATTTTTTGATTATGAACAGAATAGCTATAAAGAGGCCCCGGTATTTTAATTCGGGAAAACGAAGTGTTTTTGTGTTTTTCAGTAACTTATTGATTAGGGGTTAAATGGGAGGGTGAATTTCTTATGAATATACATACATGGCATAAAGAGTCGGAAAAGGAATGGGATGTTTTTGCACCTATGTGGGCGAAGAATTCGCAAGAAATGTGGGAAACGGGGAGTCGGAAAAACATCATTCCCTTCTTTTCTGAATATGTACCTTCGGGAGTGAGGGTGGCTGACATAGGCTGTGGAGATGGAGTTGGTTCCTTGAAATTGGCCGAAGCGGGATTTAAAGTAACTGGAGTTGATTTATCCAATGTGATGATTGAATTTGCAAAGGGGAAAACCGCTCAACAACCAGGACTTTCTTTCCTGCAAGGGGATTTTTATAACCTTCCCTTCGAAGATGAAGAAATGGATGCGGCAATGGTCATTAATTCTTTGGAATATACGGGTGAACCTTTAACGGTGATGAAGGAAATTCAACGGGTAATTAAGCCTGGAGGTTATGTCTGTTTTGGAATACTTGGTCCAACAGCTGAGCCACGAAAAAAATTCAGCTTCCACCGGTTATTAGGAGATAAAGTCATCATGAATACCATGCAGCCGTGGGAATTTGAAAAAATGGCTTTAGAAACGGGATGGAAGGCAGTGGCTGATACCGGCGTAGCAAAGAGAGGGGTGGACTATACAAAGCTCGGACATTTTTCAAAGGAATTAAAGCAAGCTGTATCGTTCATGTGGCTTTTCCTCCTTCAAAAAGAGGTAGGGCAGTGATGGAGAAGTATCAAATCGATCAATTTGTTGAAAAGACGAAACAGCAGGATAAAGGGCAAGGTTTATTTGAACTTGAAACGGAACGAATTCTGGAGATTAATTTGGTAAAGCAGATTTGGGCAAAAATGGGAACGATGGTTTCTTATCGCGGCAACATTAAATTCGAGCGGGAAGGTATTTTGGAGCATGGTTTTGGTAAACTCTTTAAAAAAGCCTTAACCGGTGAGGGTGCATCCCTGATGAAAGCGACCGGAAGCGGCAAGCTATACGTCGCGGATCAAGGGAAGAAGATTTCCATTTTACAGTTAAATGGTGAATCGATCTGTGTTAACGGAAATGATTTACTCGCATTTGAGCCGGGGATTTCATGGGATATAAAAATGATGCGGCGCATTGCCGGGTTATTGGCGGGCGGATTGTTCAACGTAAGGCTCGAGGGGAGAGGCATGGTCGCATTCACTTCCCATTATGAGCCTCTTACTTTAATGGTGGAACCTGAAAATCCGGTTTATACCGACCCGAATGCCACAGTAGCTTGGTCAGGGGAATTGCAGCCTGAATTCGTAACGGATGTTTCATTGAAGTCGTTTTTTGGAAGGGGAAGCGGCGAATCCGTTCAAATGAAATTCGAAGGACAAGGATTTGTGGTGGTCCAACCTTTTGAAGAGGTATATTTCGGTAATAAGGAATCATGAAACAAACAACCTGAGTCAGCTACTCAGGTTGTTTCCCATGATGATCGGATGTGTCTGCCATAAAAAAGCGATTCATTTCAAAGTGAAAGCTTCTTTTTTCTTACCCTTTCAATCCCACTCATAAGGGGTTGATTGGTAGACATAATAATTCAGCCAATTCGAGAACATCAGGCTGCAATGGCTCTTCCAGCGGTGAAGAGGTATCCTGGTCGGATCGTTATCAGGAAAGTAATTTTCAGGGAGTTGAGTATTGATCCCGCGTTCCCTATCGCGCTTGTATTCTTCACCAAGGGTATCGGCATCATACTCGAAATGGCCGGTAACCATAATTCTTTTTCCATCAACTGAAGCAGCCATCAATACACCAGCTTGATCGGACTGTGCGAGAACCTTCAATTCAGGATGGTTAACTAATTTTTGATAGTCAATATCCGTATAGCGTGAATGAGGGGCCATAAAATAATCATCGAATCCGCGGACTAGATTTTCATTCGGTTCAAGGACCTCATGAGTGTATACCCCGAAGCATTTCTCTGGAAGTTCGTATTTGCCTATTCCATAATGATGGTACAGGGCAGCTTGTGCCCCCCAACAGATATGTAGGGTGGATGTGACATTTTCACTTGACCAGTTCATGATGCTCTGGAGTTCTTCCCAATAATTAACGTCTGAAAATTCCAGCTTTTCCACTGGAGCGCCTGTAATGATCAAGCCGTCATATTTCTTCGTGCGAATATCATTGAATGATTTGTAAAATTGATCTAAATGAAATTTACTTGTGTTCTTTGATTCATGTGTGCTTAAGCGCAGGAATGATATATTTACTTGAATGGGAGTATTGCCAAGAAAGCGCAGTAACTGGGCCTCCGTTTTTTCTTTCTCTGGCATTAGGTTTAAAATTAATATATTCAATGGACGGATTTCCTGATTGGTAGCTCTTTCCTCATCCATTACGAAGATATTTTCCTGTTCTAAAATTTCCCTTGCTGGCAGTTGTTCCGGAATTCTGATTGGCATGATTAGCCTCCTTCTTCAAAAATCATAATATTTTAATTATATAGAAAATTATTGAATAGAAAAGCTATTTTAATAATTTCTTGTAAATCCCGAAGGAAATGGCCTGGGAATGGTAAAATGGGAAGATCGGAAAACATTAACTATGAAGTTGGAGAGGTGTTTGGAGATTGTTTGATCCTACAGCATTTGAAAACATGAAAGTGGTATTGGAAGGAGCGGTTTACGATCGTGACTTCATTGGGGATATATTGGTCATAAACCGAGATGATATAGTGAATCTCTCAACCATGTCCAGATCATATAAGATCGAGATGGAATTGAAAAACCCAATCGCGCCCATTTCGATTAGCGGTGCCATTGAGCTACACGCTTCCCTACATAACCTAAGTTCGGAGTTACTCGATGCAGCCATTGATGATACGCATTCAGGCTGCACGGTCAATATATTCATTTCTTTTCCTAAAAAGCTTGATGAAGTGAATGCTGAACAATTGTTGAATGATCTGGAAAAAATTTGGGGAGATCAGAGAATCATTTCAGTGACGACCAGTGAAACGGTCAGTAAAAAAAAGCAAACCATTACTTCTTCTATATATAAAATTTCATTTGGAAGGCTTGTAAGAGAAGAGCAAATGGATGATTTGGAAGACATGGTAGAGTATTTGATTCAATCCATACAAGCAGTGAAGATTCCGGGATGATAGGAAAAGGATTAAAGTTGGTAAACCTACCTTTAAATACGGTAAAATGAATCATCATACTAAAGGGAGAGATCATACATGTCCATTTACGAATTTGAAGTCAATAAAATCAATGGCGAAACCATCTCGCTTGAGGAATATAAAGGGAAAGTGATGATTATAGTGAATACCGCAAGCAAATGCGGTTTTTCGCCACAGTATGATGATTTGCAAAGTCTGTATGTGCAATATAAAGAGGATGGGGTAGTCGTGCTTGGTTTTCCGTGTAATCAGTTTTTGAATCAGGAGCCTGGTGATGATCTGGAAATCGATTCATACTGCAAATTGAATCATGGTGTAACATTCCCGATGTTCGCAAAAGTGAATGTCAAAGGAAAGGAAGCCCACCCCTTATTCAGCTATCTGACTGAAAATGCTCCTGGAGTGATGGGGTCCAAATCGATAAAATGGAATTTTACAAAGTTCTTGATTGATCGTAATGGAAATATCGTCAGCCGGTTTGCACCTAAAACAAAACCTCTGGAAATGGAAGAAGATATAAAAAAATTAATATGAAGTATGAAATCGAGTCCAACGGAAAGTTTCAGTTGGGCTCTTTTTTTGAGGGAAGATATTTATTGCATGCATCCGTTTTTAAAAGGGGACAGATGGTTGGGATATTGAATATAATAGAAGACACAAATGAGGGGGGAAACCATGGAACGAATTGCATGGGTAACAGATAGTACGGGAACTTTAGATGAAGAATTATCATTGAATGAACATGTATACGTCGTTCCGATGGTCGTCATCATCGATGGGAAGGAATATGAAGATGGCGTCGACCTATTACCTGAGGAATTATACCGGCGGATGGGTGAGGAAAAAATCACAGCCACCACGTCACAGCCCTCGGTCGGCCGATTCCAGGAATTATATAAGGAGCTTGAAAAACGCTATGATCGAATCATAGCCGTACATCTTTCCAGTGAATTGAGCGGGACGGTTTCTGCGAGCAGGCAAGCTGCACAAATGGTTACGATCCCTGTTGACGTTTTTGATACTTTACTTATTTCCTTTCCAATGCTATTAATCTTGAAACGGCTCATGCATTATATTGAGAATGGCGATTCCATCAATGAAGCATTCGTCAAAACGAGAATGTATGCGGATAACCATGAGACCTATGTAATGATAGGCTCTTTAGATCAGCTGCATCGCAGCGGCAGGTTAACAAACGCACAGTATATTCTAGGAAGCCTATTGAGCTTTAAACCCATCATTTCAATCGAAAATGGTGTGCTCCATACTAAATCTAAACCTCGGAACCTTAAAAAAGCGGAAAAACAGATCTTCACTGATTTTCACAGATCAGTCGAAGCGGGAAAAGTAAAAGAATGCACCATATTATATGGTGGAGTGTCGGAGCAGGCACAAAAATGGAAAAAGAGGATTTCCGAAGAATTCCCTCATGTGTTGACCCATGTATCCCCACTGGGGAGCGCCATCGGGGTGCATACCGGTGAACAGACGATTGGGCTCAGTTGGTTCAATGAAGATTAAAGCACACCATTATTGAGAACCATGGTAAAATAGAAAGGACATGGAGTGGTGAAATGAAACAAACGATGATTGAGTTAACGGAGAAGTATGTATATGACCAACTGAATTCTGATGCCAGCGGCCATGATTGGTTCCATATCGATCGTGTTCGTAAGCTGGCTTTACATATTGCAAAAGAAGAACGAGAAGGAAATGAGTTCATCATTGAAATGGCGGCTCTGCTTCATGATATCCCTGATGATAAACTAAACCAGGAAGCCGATGGGGGCTGGAAAAAGCTTGATGCTTGGTTTGATGAAATAAAGTTGGATATTGATAGTGTTGATGCCATTAAACAGATCATCCATACAATTTCATTTAGTGCAGGGCAGTTGAGGCTACCTTCGATAGAGGCTGAAATTGTTCAGGATGCGGACCGCTTGGATGCTATTGGTGCCATAGGCATAGCCAGGACATTTGCATTTGGCGGTAAGAAGGGACAGCTTATGTATGATCCTTCATTGCCCATTAGGGAAAACATGACCAAGAAGGAATACAGGAATGGCAAAAGCTCTTCCATTCATCACTTTCATGAAAAATTATTGCGCTTGCAAGATATGCTTAATACTTGTACAGCCAAGAAGATTGCTAGTGAAAGGCATGAATATATGGTAGGATTTTTAGAGGAATTTAATAAGGAATGGGATGTACGATTATGAAAGTTTTTAGCATGGAACATGTAATGAAAACCCAAGGGGAAAAGCTGCTTTTTAAAGATGTCTCTTTTTCCATTACCGAAGGGGAAAAAATCGGGATCGTTGGGATAAACGGTACCGGTAAATCGACATTATTGAATATCATCGCAGGGCTGGAAGACAGTGATTTAGGAACGAAGGATCATCCCAATGATTATACGATTTCCTATCTGTCCCAAGATCCGCATTTTGATGAGAAATTGACGATCATGGAATATATGTATGAAAGTTCAACACCTGTATTTTCGTTGATTAAAGAGTATGAAAAGACGCTCATTCAACTTCAAGTAGACCCGCAGAATAGCGCAATACAGGACCGTTTGTTAAAACAGCAGCAGGATATGGACACGCTAGGCGCCTGGGATACAAGTGCCAATGCCAGAACGATACTGACCAAGCTTGGTCTTCCTGATCATTCAAGGAGACTGGGGGAACTGTCAGGCGGCCAAAAAAAACGTGCGGCCCTTGCAAAAACCTTGATTGAGACCCCTGATTTATTGATTTTGGATGAGCCTACGAACCATCTCGATTTTGAAAGCATCACTTGGCTTGAAGAATATTTAGGTAAATATCAAAAATCCGTTTTATTTGTAACCCATGATCGATATTTCCTTGATCGTGTTTCCAATAAGATTTGGGAAATTGCCCAGACCCAGCTTTTCGAATACAAAGGAAACTATGCGGATTATTTAGAATCAAAGGCCATTCGTGAAGAGAATGAATCGGCTGAAAGAACGAAAAAGGAAAGTCTATTCAAAAAAGAACTGGCCTGGATCCGTAAAGGTGCAAAGGCTCGGACCACGAAACAAAAGGCCAGGATCCAACGCTTCGAAACATTGGAATCAGGTGTAAAGGATAAGCAGAAAACCGAGAACCTGGAAATGGAATTAAGCGGTGCCCGTCTTGGGAAAAAAGTACTTGAGATGCAGGATGTATCTAAATCCTTCGGTGATCGAACCATCATCAACCATTTTTCCTTCCTCTTCAAACCAGGTGATCGAATTGGGATCGTCGGTAATAATGGCAGCGGAAAGTCAACCTTGTTGAATATCCTGGCAGGTAGGGAATCCATAGATGAAGGAAACCTGGAAAAAGGGCAAACCGTGAAAATAGGATACTATACGCAAGAAAGCGTCGATATGGATGAGAATTTGCGCATGATAGAGTATATTCGGGAAACGGCGGATTCAATCGCCCTTAAAGATGGTAGTTTCATATCGGCTGCGCAGATGCTTGAAAGGTTCTTATTTCCAATGGGATCGCATGGGACGCCAATTCGTAAGCTGTCCGGTGGGGAGAAAAGGCGATTATATCTCCTTAACATATTGATGTCGGCACCTAATGTCCTGCTTTTGGATGAACCGACGAATGATTTGGACACGCAAACCTTGACCGTTCTTGAGGATTATTTAGAAACATTTTCAGGTGTAGTCATTACTGTATCACATGATAGGTATTTCTTGGATAAAACGTGCCACCAGCTTCTTGTTTTCAAGAATAAAGGTGACATTGACTTCTATTACGGCTCTTATTCAGAGTTCTTGGAAGACAAGACGGAAGAGGCTGTGCCAGTAAAAGCACCAGAGCCACAGATGAACCGGACCGAAAAGAAAAAGAAAAAACTAACCTATGCGGAAAGTAAGGAATGGGAAGAGATAGAAGGGAACATGGAGCGGGCCGAGCAGCGCTTGAAAGACATTACATCAGAAATGTCAGCAGCGGGAAGCGATTTTGAAAAAGTCCGACTGCTTCTTGAAGAAGAAAAGGAACTAACGGATAAATTAGACCATTTGATGGAAAGATGGGCGTATTTAGCGGAAAAATTGGAAGAAGAATGAGCGTGGTGACTGGTCCAAGGAAGTAAACTTGGATCAGTCTTTTTTTTGCCAATCTCAATTGCATGAGAATCTGTTGCCGATGTGATAATATCTAGTACATGGAAACGTCTTGTAAAAGGAGAGAAATGCATTGAAAATTAAGTCGATAGAACCTACACCAAGTCCGAATACAATGAAAATCAATTTAACAGAAGAGCTATTAGCTGGTAAAAGCAATAATTATAAGAAAGATCAAGCTGACCAGGCACCCAAGCTGATAAGGGATTTATTTACGATCGAGGGAGTGAAAGGGGTATATCATGTTGCGGACTTCTTAGCCGTTGAGCGAAACGCGAAATATGATTGGAAAGATATCTTGGTCCAAATCCGTCAGGTTTTTGGTGAAAAAACCGAGGAACAAAATCAACAAGCGGCATTAAATGAACATTACGGTGAAGTAACTGTTGCCATTCAACAATTCAAGGGCATTCCGATGCAAATTAAAGCAAGTGATAGTCAACACGAAAAACGTTTTGCCTTACCGGAATATTTCATAAAGGGCATTGCCGCTGCCCAAAAAGAAGATGATAATGTAGTCCTGCTTCGAAAATGGAAGGATTATGGCGTAAGATATGGTGATATGGAAGATATCGTGAAGGAAGTATCGGATGAACTGATCGCAGCTTATCCGGAAGATCGAATTAATCGGCTAGTTGCAGCCGCAAAAGAAATGGTCGATACGAAGGAAGCAATTTTGAAACGTCCAAAAATTAAACTGACTGCAGAAATGCTGAATGATGAAAGCTGGGAAAAGCGTTATCAGGCTTTAGAACAAATGGAAGATCCTACGGTTGATGATATTCCAGTATTGGATATGGCACTCTCCGACAGTAAAGTCTCCATTCGAAGGCTCGCGGTAGTATACTTGGGTATGATTGAAGATAGAAAAGTGCTTCCGAGCTTGTATAAAGCCTTGAAAGATAAAAGCGCGGCCGTAAGACGTACGGCTGGTGATTGTTTATCAGATCTTGGCTTTGAAGAAGCGATGGGAGAAATGTCTCAATCACTTTCGGATAAAAATAAATTGGTTAGATGGCGGGCCGCGATGTTTTTATACGAAGTGGGAAATGAAACGACCCTCCCTTATCTTAAACAAGCGGAACAGGATCCTGAATTCGAAGTGGCACTGCAGGTCAAGATGGCCATAGACCGTATAGAAAATGGCGAAGAAGCAAAAGGTTCGGTTTGGAAGCAAATGACAGAATCAAGACAAGCGAATGACAAGTGATTTGAAATGACCCAGGAAAAAGGCATGCGGCTGATATAATCCGCATGCCTTTTTATTTTTTTAGGATCATTTCCAATCGTTTGAAAGGGGTTCACCTGAGATCGAATCTATAAATTGGAACTCTATTATTTTAGTAAAATGATTTTTGTAGATATTTAGTGAAGAATGGTTGCATTTGTCTATAAATATGTTAGAATTTTTAGAGTATACTAAAAATTATATTATTCTGAATCATTAAACATTTAGCGGAAATTGGGGGTACAACAAATGTCTACATCAAATATGAGAAGTGACATGATTACAAAAGGGGTCGATCGAGCTCCACATAGAAGTCTGTTGCGGGCAGCAGGGGTTAAAGAAGAAGATTTCGGTAAACCGTTCATCGCGGTTTGTAATTCATACATCGATATCGTTCCAGGTCATGTACACCTTCAGGAATTCGGAAAAATAGTGAAGGAAGCGATTCGCGAAGCGGGCGGTGTTCCTTTCGAATTTAATACGATCGGGGTAGACGATGGAATTGCAATGGGTCATATTGGTATGCGCTATTCCTTGCCAAGCCGTGAAATCATCGCAGATTCCGTGGAAACTGTTGTATCGGCACATTGGTTTGACGGTATGGTGTGCATTCCAAACTGTGACAAGATAACGCCTGGAATGATGATGGGAGCACTTCGTGTCAATATTCCTACGATATTCGTAAGCGGCGGACCCATGAAAGCAGGTAAAGATAAAAATGGTAAATCTCTTTCATTAACATCCGTTTTTGAAGGGGTGGGTGCTTATCAAGCAGGTAATATCAATGAAGAGGATTTGCAGGAGATCGAGCAAGTTGCATGCCCTACTTGCGGTTCTTGTTCAGGAATGTTCACAGCAAACTCCATGAACTGCCTGGCTGAAGGATTGGGACTTGCGCTACCGGGAAATGGAACGATTTTGGCGGTAGCCGAAGAACGTAAGGAATTCGTTAAGAAATCCGCTAAACAGTTGATGGAGATAATCAAACAGGATATCAAGCCTCGTGATATCGTGACGATTGATGCAATTGATAACGCATTTGCCTTGGATATGGCGATGGGCGGTTCGACGAACACCGTGCTTCATACGCTTGCATTGGCACATGAAGCAGGTTTTGAATATCCGATGGAACGCATAAATGAAATAGCTAACCGCGTACCGCATCTAGCGAAAATTGCACCGGCATCCGATTACCATATTGAAGATGTACATAATGCCGGTGGTGTAAGTGCCGTCATTAATGAGTTACTCAAAAAACCAGGTGCGTTTAATGGAGATTGCCTTTCTGTCTCAGGTAAGACGCTCCGCGAAAATGTTGCCGGTTGTGAAATATTGGACAAGGATGTAATCCATCCATTGGATAATCCGCATTCTGAGCGTGGCGGGCTTGCGGTATTGTTCGGTAACCTTGCTCCTCAAGGCTCCATCGTAAAAGTGGGCGCCGTTGACGCATCAGTTGGTGGCTATCACAGGGGTCCGGCCATTTGTTTCGATTCCCAGGAAGATGCACTTTCCGGAATCATTACCGGAAAGGTTAAAGAAGGGGATGTAGTGGTCATTCGTTACGAAGGGCCTAAAGGTGGGCCGGGAATGCCGGAAATGTTGGCACCCACTTCCCAAATCGTCGGGAGGGGACTTGGAGCGAAAGTCGGTTTGATCACTGATGGCCGCTTTTCAGGAGCATCCCGAGGCATCAGCATTGGTCATATATCCCCCGAAGCAGCTGAGGGAGGCCCGATCGCCTTTGTTGAAGATGGAGATATCATCGAATTGGATTTGAATAATCGTAAAATCCAATTGGAAATTTCCGATGAAGAATTCGAAAAACGCAAAGCCAACTGGAAAGGCTTCGAGTCAAAGGTTAGGACTGGCTATTTAGCACGGTATTCCAAACTTGTGACGAATGCCAGTTCAGGCGGAGTGATGAAAGTTTAAGTTTAAAGGGAAGACTAAAACATGGTGGCAGAAGGAAACTGGATTCTGTCACCATGTTTCTTTGTGAAGAAAAATGAAATTTTACAAAGCTTTAAGCGTCATTTTTGCATATGCACTGAAGAATATAGTATCATTATACTAATTGAAGAATTGTAACCAAGGAGGTTTTTTTATGTCGATGGCATATGATGAATATATGAAACAAATGGTGAAACCAATGCGTGCGGAACTGGTGCAGGCAGGTTTTAATGAGCTGGAATCCGCTGAAGCGGTTGAAAACTTTATGGAATCGGTGGAAGGTACGACACTTGTGGTCGTGAATTCAGTTTGCGGCTGTGCTGCCGGGTTAGCCCGTCCAGCTGCTACTCAAGCCGTACTCCAAGCGGACAATAAGCCAGATCATTTGGTAACTGTATTTGCAGGCCAAGATAAGGAAGCGACAGCTAAAATGCGCGAATACTTCGATGGAATAGAACCTTCTTCACCATCCATGGCTCTTTTAAAGGGCAAAGAGGTCGTACATTTCATTCCTCGCCATGATATAGAAGGACAGCCAATGGAAGCCATCATGGAAAATTTATTGGCAGCGTTCAGTAAGTAAATAAGTGATGAAGCGGAATGTCCTGGAAACAGGGCATTCTTTTCAAATTTCAAGAGAGTATGAAGGGGTAGGATTCATGTTTGTCACAACAGTAGGAAGAGCCGATAAAGAAACGATGATATTAGCCAAAAGGTTAGCTGAAGAATTGCAAATCCCCTTTATAGCAAGAAGAAAACGATCGGTGAGAGATATCCAAGCGGAACATAATGAAGATGATTGCCTTGTTTTTGGTAAAAAGCGGATGGAGTTATTTCGATACCAGGAAAAAGAACCATTCTTTTTTCATCCGAACCTGGCGATGATCCGTATAAAAAGAATAATGCGCGGAGAGAGTGATCCATTTCTCATTGCCGGAGATATAAATGAAGGGAACGCTGTGCTTGATTGCACCTTGGGATTGGGCTCTGATGCAATTGTCGCAAGTTTCGCAGTGGGTGAACATGGACAGGTTGTCGGATTGGAAGGAAATCAATATTTGGCCTTGCTCGTGGACCGTGGAATGAAAACATGGGAGGATGCAGAAGAAAAAATGATTTCTGCGATGAGAAGAATAGAGGTCAGGCAGGGTGACCATTACGAAATATTGAAAACATTGCCGGATAATCATTTTGATGTCGTATATTTCGATCCCATGTTTGAAGAAACGATTCAGGAATCGAATGGTATCAGGGGACTGACTCATTTTGCGGATGGTAAGGATCTATCGGTTGAAATAATGAAAGAAGCCATGCGGGTTGCGCGCAAGAGAGTCGTGTTGAAAGACCATTACCGCAGCTCCCGCTTTGAGGAATATGGATTTGAGGTAATAAAAAGAAAAACATCCAAATTCCATTTTGGCTTCATTTCCATCCAGTGATCACGATTTATAATCTGTTTCTTCCAGACCCATGGCACAGCCTTCCCGGCTTGAATCGGCAGCACCATAGTTCGAGCCATCAGGGTTGATTTGAATCGCTTGTACATTCCCTATTGAGTGGGGAACTTCATTAAAGGCGAAGCCCATTGCTTCCAAGTGGCCTTTGCTAGTCATATCCATTCCAGGCTCCCATTCAATATGAGGTCCCATCGGAGTGAAAATTCTAGGTTCTTCGATGGCTGCTTTCAAATCCATTTTTAAATCGAGTACATTAATGATCGTTTGTACGACTGAACTGATGATGGTTGGTCCTCCTGGTGACCCTAACGTCAAGATTGGCTCGCCTTCTTTAAAGATGATGGTCGGACTTTTACAGCTGACTGGGCGTTTATTGGGCTGCACTTCATTCATGCCGCCTGGAATGGAATCAAAATCAGTCAGTTCGTTATTCAGCATGAAACCATAGTCGGAAACCATGATGCCTGATCCGAATGGATGTTCCACTGTAGAAGTGCATGCTGCGATATTACCCCATCTGTCACGGACAGTGAAGTGCGTCGTTTCACTGATCTCTTCTTCATTAGGCTGAGGAATGACTTCCCTTTGCTTCACGGAATCATAAATCCAAGGGTTTCCGAAGTCAATGGCATTATTTCTCGACTTGAAATTAATGAATGAGCGGCGTTTAGCTATATACTCATCATTCATGAGACCCGCCAATGGCAATTCGGCAAATTCGGGATCAGCGAGAAATGCTTTTTTATCTGTAAATGCCAGACGCATCGCTTCTGCGATTAAATAATATTTTTCCCAAGAACGGGCGTCATATTGTTCGATTTGGAAGCTTTCCAAAATTTTCAGGATTTGGATGACCGTGAATCCGCCGGCACTTGGCGCATATGATGAAGCAATTAAATAATCCTTATAAGTCCCATACATTGGTACATCGATAGTAGCTTTATAGTCCTTTAGATCAGAAAGCTCCATGAACCCTCCAAGTTCTTGTATGCAGGAAATGATGCCCTCCCCGATTTCACCTTCATAAAAAGCGGAAATTCCTTCACGTTGTAATATCCGATAGGTATTCGCCAATTTTTCTTTAATCAGCAAATCGCCATCCTGATAGGGTTTTCCGTTTGGTATGAAGAACTTACGCGCTTCATCGCCCAATCGATATTCAAAGTTTTTAAGAGCATCGCATAGAACCCAATTGACTGGAACTCCTTTTTCAGCAAATTCAATGGAAGGCTCGATAAGTTCAGCCAATGGCTTGCTGCCATTTTCGGCGAGTGCTTCATCCATAGCTTTCAGTATTCCAGGAATGCCAACCGCTGTTGCTTTGATAGATCTCTCTTTAAAAGGGATGACTTCCCCTTTTTCATCAAGAAACATGTCTCGATGTGCGGCTTTAGGTGCCCTTACATGGCCGTCGTATATTTTCGTTTTCTTATCTTTTGCATTATATACCATAAGAAAACCACTTCCGCCGATACCAGTCATCATTGGTTCAACAACATTTAGGGCAAATTGGATGGCGACGGCCGCATCGACAGCATTTCCACCTTCACGTAATATTTTTTCCCCTATGGAAGTTGCTACAGGGTGAGCTGTAACGACCATTCCGGCGCTCCCTTTCGCAGTTTCCCTTTTGTAATCCTTATCTTTTATCTTTTCATTGTTGTTTTCCAAAATGATTCCTCCATTATTCAGTCCTTTTATCTGCCAAAAAGGTAAACTTATGTTTGAGTGAAAAGAAAACCTTGTCATTGTAGAAAAATGACAAGGAGATTTTTCGTAGGTATTCATTTATTCTTAATCAGCAAATGATAAATATACGAAAAATGCTAATGTTACAAGACATAAAGCCACCATGGCAGTCGAAGCCATATAAGACCCCTCCTTAAAAAGACTTGAATCTAATTAATTTCTCCAAAAATCGTCAAAATCCTTCATTTAAATGTAAATTTATTGATATTTATTAAAAAGTTCGAGTTCATAAACGTTATATAGGTATTTATCCTTTTTTTTTATTTTTAAAACATGGGTAACTATATATTCGTAATTACCAAAAAATAAAAGTATACTAAATATAAAGACAATACAAAAAAGAAGGGGGAGTGTGAGTTGAAAGCAGCGGTATGGTTCAGGAAAAGTCTCGTCATTTTAGTATCCGTTTTGACGTTTGGTCTTGTTACTCCTTCAGATCTGGCGTGGTTAGCGGAAGCCGATTCGTTAAAGGATACTAAAAAAGGCTTAGTGGAGGAAGAGGGATTAGCTTATCTTCCTTCGCAGGATTCGACTGAACTTGAAGAGGTATTCAACCGGGAGGAGTTTTTATCGGACATCCTGAATAAGGCAGAGGAAAACGCATTTATGAAATTTGGCGATAAGATCAATCCAAAAATTGGCGATGAGTTCAAAATGGTCATATTACCAAAAATGGAAGAAGCCATTACAGAAATGGCTACACAATTTCCAGATGAAAAATTACAGCAATTGACCATCACTGAGCAGCCGAGTGCCGGCAGGGCCGAGAAAATATTCCATATTTATGATTCAAACAGCGGCAAGGATATCATCAGATTCCATGTCAGGCAGGAAAATCCACCACTGGAGGGACATTGGTTCGATTTTCACTATCATACCTATCATGATTCATTTGCCACCCATTATAATATAGGGAAAATATATTGGGATAAAAATACGCCTCCAGAGTGGACGAGTAAACAAAAGCTCTCATAGTGGTTGGGTTCGTTGATTTTATTTAAGTGGAAGAGTATGATTAAATGAAACGATAATAAGCATCGAATGATACGTTGTCCTGCAACGTATTTATTTTGTGTTTAAACTTAAAGTAAAGTTTTTTTCATAACTGGGAACAATGTTATTTTAAAAGGTTTTCTAATTTTGCTGTTATAGGAACAGAGGAGTCTTTATCATGTCAGAGTTGCTAAATAACATCGTGCAAACGTATGCTCAATTTTTTGACTGGCATATGTGGGTGGAGGTTTTATCCGACCCTGTGAGCTGGGGGTTGATCGGGACGCTCGTCTTAATGGAAGGATTGCTATCAGCGGATAACGCACTGGTATTAGCTGTAATGGTGAGGCACCTTCCGGAAAAACAACGGAAAAAAGCATTATTTTACGGTTTGTTAGGTGCTTATGCTTTTAGATTTATAGCGATTGGAATCGGTGTTTTCCTCATAAAGCTTTGGTGGGTGAAGGTGATTGGAGCCGCCTACCTTGGTTGGCTCTCGTTTAAATACTTTAGGGATAAAAGAAAAAAACAAGCTGGGATCGACGAAGATATCCAGGGAATGAGTAAAAACAGCATACTGATCCGTATGTTTGGTACTTTTTGGGGAACGGTTGCGGCAGTGGAATTGATGGATATAGCGTTTTCAGTCGATAGTGTCTTGGCCGCTTTCGGGGTGAGTGAAAAAGTCTGGGTCCTTTTGACAGGCGGAATGATTGGTGTCTTGATGATGCGGGGAGTGGCCGGAGTATTTCTAAAATTGATAGATAAGGTTCCGGAATTGGAAACTGCCGCTTATGTCCTTATCGGATTCATTGCTATAAAAATGTTAATGGCAGTTGCTGGGATCGAAATCCCGCCTGCGATCTTTTTTGCCTTTATTTTACTGATTTTCGGCACTACAATCGTGTATCATTTGAAGAAAGGGAAAAAGGTCAAGGAACATGGCTGAGTACCATTTAAAAAGCTGTCATCAAAATATAGTAGAAAATTGTCTTTTCAAGACAGATGTTACTTATAAAGAGTTAAGATTATCATCCTTTAATAAATGAATACATTGGAACTACGGGGGAGGAAAATTGAATATAGAAGTTGGATATTTCCCGAAGAGATATTATGACTCAAATCCTGATGCTGGAGGTTTTTT
>NZ_JVPL01000102.1:0-265 GCF_001054655.1 Bacillus sp. 220_BSPC | reverse complement strand
ACCTTAAGCCTGGATATGTATATTAATATGCTTCTTGAATACAAAAAGCATCTATCCAAGCTTGAAGATGAGATAGATGCTTTAGCAAAAGGTATTGAAGAGTGTAAGATTATCCAATCGATCCCTGGTATCGGTGAAAAAATCGCTGCCACGATAATTTCTGAAATTGGGGAAATTGATCGGTTTAATCACCCTAAGAAACTGGTTGCATTTGCCGGAATCGATCCAAGTGTTTTTGAATCTGGTACATTCAAAGGTACTTTAA
>NZ_JVPL01000101.1:0-22704 GCF_001054655.1 Bacillus sp. 220_BSPC | reverse complement strand
TCCTTTTGCCACATCCAGACCAACAACTGGATTCATTGTTTTTTCCTCCTTTACTTACTAACCAGTACCCCTAGTCCTCCATGTAGTGTCATAGCTCCGCTTGTTATTCGAGATCTGTGTCCCAACCAGCCTCAAACATGTTTCTACAAGTAAGGGGCGGACAGTTTAGTTCTCGGGATCAAGTCCCACGCACCCGTTAGTTCTATAACATATAGTTGAGTTGACACAAACTGTGAAATAAAAAAGTTACCTTTCAGAAACTTAGGAGTAGAAATCCATTATTTATATTTAGGAAGCCAGTCAATTAATTGGTCATAGTTACTTGAGAAGATTGCGTTGTCTTTAGTATTAGACTGTTCAAGTGAATTAGAATCCAGCCACTCATCTCAACTTATCATCTAAATAGGGTGTCATCTCCTTATTCAGTTCTTTTTTTCTCTATATCTCAAAACCGTTATTTGGCTAAATCCAAAAGTTTTTTCAGCCGTTTTCATTTCCTTAAATTAAAATTAAAGTCATTCTACCTTAACCTTAATTTTATCAATGGCATTATACCCATAACCTTTCTTATTCCAAAAAGGTAAATTAGGTTGAATTTGACCAAATGAATCTGTTGCTCTGGATTTAATCGTGTACTCACCTTTTTCTGATATATTCCATTCGAATGACCAACTAACCCATCCATAACCAACATTCTTACCAGGTAATATACCGGCGTTACTCCATGTATTTCCATCATCCATACTAATTTCCACCTTGGTAATAACTCCTTTTCCTGTCCATGCAATCCCTTTGATTAAATGCACACCTGTATTAATTTTTTCCATATCCAGCGGTTTTTGGATAGTCGAATTGATATTTATTGCTGTGACCGGAAATGCATTTTGATCATTGTCTTTATTTGGATAATACATATAATCTATGGTTTGAAAAGGTCCAGTGAAAGTAGTATTAATAACACTTATCTGCTTTATCCACTTAACAGATGCCATTGCATACCACTGCGGAACGATTAATCTCAATGGATAACCATGTTTAAAAGGAATTGGCTGGTTATTATACTCATATGCAATGATTGTATCCTGATGCAGCGCCTTCTCGATAGGCAAACTCCTCGTGTAGGTGTAAACCTCATCCAGATCGGTCCTAAGGCCATAATCATATCCCTCCACGACAACTTCTTTTGCCCCTTCTCCTATGCCAGATAATTCAAGTAATGTCCGTAATGGTACACCTTTCCACTTACCTTGACTAATGGCCCCCTTTTCCCATTGTTCTCCAAATATTTTAGGTTCGAAGAGATTACGCTTGTCTCCCGAGCATTCAAGGACAACTTCAACCGTTTTGGATGGGTATTGAAGAATGTCTTGCATGGACAGCAGTAATGGAGCTGATACTACTCCATTTATAGGAAGCCAATAGTTTGAATAAGAAAGTGTCGGATAAGTAAAGTGGTTCCTTCTAAAAAATAATTGGTTTTCCACACTATCATTATTGATGAATTGAATGGGTGTCTCCTGATTTTCCGGCAGCAAACTACGCGTAGTTAAATAGGGTCTCACTTTTTGAGGTTTTGTCATGATTCCCTCCTAATTAATTTGAATCATTATAGATGTATACGATCATTACTGCCCATTTCATCCTACACACCATCCTGTTTAAATCCAGTTTGACTAATCCTACGGCCGATCCCATTGATCCAGATGCCCTTAGGATATTAATCCAATTGCACTTTTGAGTACTTTCGGTGCCTTTTTAATTCCTTCCGTTCCAACAAAACTGCTCGCACTCGCTATTAAAATGCTTGAAGAAATGAATTTGACCACATAAAAAATTCCTGATCCAATAATTAGATCTAGGATTAAAAACCTTTTAATTGTTGAACCTTTTATTATATAAATAACGATTTGGTCGTTTTTCTTCATACCCAGAATAGTCACACCCTTATCTTTTTCTAAATGTTATGTCAAAGGGGGTTGTCATATTCTTGTGCATCTTGCCTTTACTATTTAATTAGAACTGCTTTCTGTTAGCGTTGGGCATAAAAACATATTTCTTTTGCTGCAATTTTGTGACGACTCCATATGGTCGATATGAATGTCTTTCATTCCACCAATCTAAAATCCTTTACGTACTGAATGGGTTCTCCAGATGGAATATTAACAAACTTGTCATGGCGTTACAGGCAGGAATAATAACTGGCAAACAAAATAAAAGATATCGGATAACTTAGTGGGTACTAGTTGCTCTTACAGTGTTTTCACTGCCAGGAGTTTATACCCCTTCATCTATGAATGGATATGATGTTATTGATCTAATTTTATTTTTTATTATCAATGTGATTGCAATCTATCTTTTAGTCGGTATTTATAAAAAAAGAATGAGGAAAGAATTAGATTTCTTCTTGCCCTTTTTTGGCTTACTGATTCCACTTTTTTTACATAACAGCATATGGACCATACTTTTAACTATCATTGGCTCTATTTACATTGTCTTATTTGCTCCTTATCATTCACTTGAGGAAACTAATATTATCGATTTAAGTATTAATGCTATGGTCGAAGTTGTCATGAATATTATGTTTGTCCATTATTTTAAGAAGATATATAACTAGGAAGCACCTATTTTGGTGCTTTTTTTAATTTGACTTCACACTTTCACTTCTTCCTGACAGCTTCATTCATGCCTTATAGGTATCACGTTTCATTCCTATTAATTAAACAAACGAGAATCAAAAACAAAAAAAATTTGCCTCTTATCAGGTTCTTAGTACTAATCTCTTTTTCTCCTAATAAACTTAATAAACTAACTATTTAGGAGGGATGCAATGTTTAATCAAAAACTGGATAATATTAGGCCGCTTATTTGTAAAATTAATGACGTCACTTACCAAAAGTACCATCTATATAAGAAATCATATGAGCGGGAAGTTTTCGTCATAAAAGATTACTGTGAAGACCGCGGTATTACCAATAAGAGTATTGCATTATTCGAAGCAGTCAAGGATCATTTTGATCGTTTTAAAATCGCTAAAATTACTAAAGAAATTCATAAAGATAATATTTTTCTCGATAGCGATCTTATCCTTATAGACAAAAAAGGAAATGAGTTACACCTTTCTGGTTGTAGTTGCGGGTATGCTGGCACTGGTTCACAGGGGACAGTTGAAGTTTTGAATAAGGCTGGATTCGAGATAGATAGAAGGTTTGTGTTTTGTTCAAAAGGATTCACTCTTTTTCATCCAAATGAAGAAAAAGAACTTTATGGCGAACGTTTATAAATTATCCAGATAACGGTTTATATCTATCATTACCTAATCTCTCAGCAAGATAAAAATGGAAATGTATGAAATAAAAAATAAAAAAGCCTTGGGAACTGATAAATCAGTAATACCAAGGCTTTAAAACGATTAATACATTGACATTAATTAAAATCATTAACGAAACTCGGGATATATCTATGAAGAACAGCATTATATCTTCGAAAAACTACAATATATCGACGAAATTCAGGATATATCTCCGAAAACATCATTATCTACCCACTGTTATTTACAAAGCCTGTTATTCCTCAAGCATGCCCTTCACTCGCTCTACTTTGTCTTCCATCCTGCGTTCTTTATCACGACGGTCATCGATTCGGATATTCGTACAAACTCTAGCAAGACCTTTTTCAAAAGGTACTTCGTGCATCGCTTGGATCACTTCAAACAATTTAGGCAGGTCGCCTTCAATGATTGTATTCATGGGTGTCAATTGAAAACGAATTTCCCCCTTATCTTCATATTGCTTTAATACTCTTTGAATATCCGCCACATAGCTGCTAACACTTGGAGTTTTTGTCCCGACAGGAATAACCGTTACATCAACTATTGCCATTCTTATTCACCAATCCTTTATATGTATTTCAATCAAGAAGCATCCATCCTATAGAAGACGGATGTTTTTTACTATTATAACTCAAACTTCGCACCTGGGAAATTTGATAGGAGCTTTGAAGTTTGCCATTCGTGAAACAAAGCGCTTCTACTGGCAAGAAAATTACTATAAAATCGGCCAAATAAAAAAGAACCAGCAAACAAATCCACCTCTATTAAAATAGAGGTGGATTTATTTTAGATATGCCTTATCTTTTCATTTAAATAATCCTTATAGACCAACACAGCAACAACAATAAAACTTAGACTAACAAACCTGAAGATCATCTCTAAACTGATCGATTCTGCTAAAATACCTAATACAAACGCGCTAACTCCAACACCAACGTCAAAACTGGAAAAAAAGGTTGCGTTGGCTGCTCCTCTTTTTTCTTCACATACCTTTTGAACAGTCCATGTTTGTAAACATGGCATAACGGTGCCATAACCTGCCCCAAATAAAATCGCCGCAATGATAAGTTGAGAATCATTTGTCATATATGACAGGATAACAAGTGAAAAGAATCCTAACACAGCTGCCATAATGATAATAGACCAAGGTCCTTTTTTGTCATACCATTTTCCGGTAAACGGACGTAGTAAAGTTGAGACCGTTGCATTGATAAGGAAGAATAGAAAAATATGATCTACTTCCCTTTGCTTCCCAAAAAGAACCAAAAATGTGATGATAGCCCCAAAACCTAGTGTTGTAATAACCGTAAGTAACGCTTGGAACCATACGTCTTTTTCAAAAATCATATCCCAAAAGCGAAATGGCTTCTTCTCACGCTTTACAATAGTAGGTGAATAGACAAATTGAAGCGCAAGTAATGCCAATAAGCTCAATACTGCTGATGACCATATCAAAATATCGAAGGAAAAAGAGTCATAGATAAGGATACCTATACTCGGTGCAATGATAGCCCCGACCGTTGTGGATATAGAAAAATACCCTATTCCTTCTCCTAAGCGTGTCTTAGGAATAAAATCCACTACCATTGTACTGTTAGCTGTGGTTGATACCCCCCAAGCTGCACCATGGAAAAGCCTTAACAATAGAAGAAGCCATATCATATTAAGAAACGGATATAGAATTGTAATGACCATTAAAGCTGCACTTGCACAAATGGCCAGACTTTTCCTCTGGCTATCCATTAAATAGTAACCTACAAAAGGCCTGATTAAAACAGCACCTATCGTAAATAATGATGTTACCAGACCAACTTGAATGGAAGATGCATTCATGCTCAACAAATAGGCAGGCAAAATAGGAAGCATCATTTCAAACCCAATAAAAACTAAAAAGTTGCTTATAAATAAAAAAAGAAATGATTTATTAAAGATTCTTTGATTTTTCATATAATTATTCCTCGCTTCTAAATTATTTTTCTAAGTTAGAAGCGTTTGGAACACCGAAACATTTTTCAATTGCCTAAGGTTTTTAGTCAATTGACTCACCCTCTCTTAACCCCTTAAAAAATTTATCAAACAATCATATCAGAACCCACCTTTATAAACAAGCAGTTCTTTTTTTTATAACTTTATAGGAAGGAATTAAGTGAGCGACAAGTTAAGATTATTTAGGTTGTGACCGGAAAAACCCGACACTTTCTAAATGAGTAAAAAGTTATTGGGAGTACTATGTTTTTTTCTACTGTCAAGTAAAGCAATACAGTGAGCCAATCGCTCTACCCCTAGTTTAATTTGACTCTCGTTCACTTGAGAGATGCATAAACGAACGAGATTTTCCTTTTTATATTCTGCTAAAAACATTCTGGAGGCATCATCAACATATATATGCTGCTCGTTTAGCATATGAACAACCTGTTTTGCTTTCACATGCTCGGGCAAACTGATGGAAAGATAGAATCCGGAATTCGGTTTAGAAAAAGAAGTATTAGCCGGCAGCAATAATTCACATGCATCTTGAAGGATTTGCATTTTAGTTCGGTATACCTCTTTTACTTTTTTGAGATGACTATTAAACATACCGCTTTTTAAATAGATTTCTAGCGCACCTTGAGAAAGTGCTGAACTATTAAAATCCGAACTGAATTTATACCGTAAAAAGTTGTTCATCATTAATGCAGGAAGAACGACAGTCCCAATCCTTAACCCTGGGAGAAAAATTTTCGAAAGGCTTTTAATATAAATCACTCTCCCAGAAGGATCAAAAGAAAATAAAGGATCTGATTTTGGATTTGGATCAAGGTCTCCTAAAATATCATCCTCCACTATATATACATCGTATTTTTCAGCTAACTCAACGATTTTTTTCTTTTCGCCATTTGTGTAACTATGTCCAAGTGGATTGTGAAATCTCGGGATAATATAGAAAAATTTTATATCATTATTTCGAAAAATGTATTCCAGTCGATCAAGGTCTATTCCTTCCATTGATAATTCGATCCCAAAAGTGGTGGCTTGATGCAGATTGATGGACTCGATGAATCCAAAATAAGTAGGCTGTTCAATTAGAATATTGTTTTTCCCATTTGGAAATGGCATAGAAACTAATAAATGGAGGGCTTGCTGCGAGCCAGAGACAACGACTAATCTTTCTGGTTGGGTGAAAACCTGTAAATTTTGCAAATATTTCACCAACTGTACTCGCAGTGGGTAAAGTCCTTGTTGATCAGAGTATGTAAAAAGCTCTTCTTTATAATGGTCAATTGCTTGATTCATACAATGTTGAAATTCTACATAGGGCATAACATTTTTATCTGGACCGGCAGATAAAAAATCAATCACCCCATTTTCTTCCGCCTCTTTTTGATAATCATTCACAACATAGTAGCCGCTTTTAGGAACAGAATAAATTAAATGCTCTTTTTCAAGTTCGTCGTATGCTTTAATGACCGTATTCTTGCTACATGAAAAATACTCAGATAACTGACGAACAGAAGGAAGTTTACTGCCTGCATTTAGCGAACCACCTGCTAGTCGAAGCTTAATGTCTTCCATTATCTTAATATATTTTGAGTTCATCACATAATCCTCCTTAAACTGTACCAGGTCAGATGGGTAAAAAATGGGTTTATTTTTATTGTATGTACTCATAGTATGTTAATTATAGCAAAACTGTTTTTTATGATAAATAAACAATGGTACAGATGTGATACAAAATATAAAGATTGGGGTTGGGTAAGATGCAGGGAGTAACCAGGGAGAAATTAGGATTATTGTTGGGATTAGCAGGCGTCATTTGTTTTAGCTTAACGCTCCCCGCTACAAGTATTGCTGTAGAGTATTTTGGGACTACGGTCGTCGGTTTAGGAAGAACGGTTGTTGCTGCTATTTTAGTAGCGGTGGTATTGTTCGTTCGAAAGGAAAAACTGCCTTCTCCAAGTCAATTCAAAAGTCTACTTATTGTTGCTGTTGGTGCAGTTTTAGGATTTCCTCTCCTCACTTCTTGGGCAATGGAATCCTTGCCTGTTTCTCATGGAGCTGTGGAAGTAGCACTGTTACCGTTAGCAACAGCTGGATTTGCTATGTTTAGAGCAGGTGAAATCCCTTCAATCAAATTCTGGATTTCAAGTATAATCGGCTCTTTAGCTGTCATTATGTATGCACTTCATCTTGGATTCGGTCAATTGCAATTTGCCGATTTAGCTTTACTAACGGCTGTGATCATACTTGGGCTTAGCTACGCAGAAGGGGGGAAATTAGCGAAAGAATTAGGCAGCTGGCAAGTGATTGCTTGGGCAATAATGATCGGTGCTCCATTTTTCATTATTCCAGTTGGACTAAACCTTACAACTGAAATGCTCCATGCCCCTATCCAAGCTTGGGTTAGCTTAATTTATCTCGCAGTGGTTAGTCAATTTCTAGCATATGTTGCTTGGTATAGCGGAATGGCTATGGGCGGGATAGCAAGGGTTAGTCAGATTCAATACTTACAACCATTTTTGATGATTCTATTTGCAACAGTATTTCTAGATGAATCCATCACATCTTTCACTCTTGTAACAGCAGTGATTGTTGTCTTTTCTGTCATATTAGGCAAAAATGCTCCCGTAACAAAAAAAGTAGCTGTATCAGGGAAAAGCTAACTGCATTTAGAACAACCGAATTCCAATAGATGAAAGAGACCGACAGTCATGAATATGGATTCAAAATAAAAATCAACAAAATAGAAGGGAAAGCTAAGTTAAGTCAAAATCATCCATTGTAAAGACAAAAGTTAATCGTTGAACAACTGAACGAATTTCGAATACGGATGAGCAACTGATTTCATTATTAATGAAATCAAATCTAAAGAAATAATAGAATGTTACTGCACTAACAGGAGTGTTGATCAAATAAGGATTAACGCTCTATCTTTTTTCACATTAGGCTTAAATCTCGTATTGTAAAATCCTTATATGTAAAAGTTTTCATTTTCATTAGGTCTTCCAGATCCCGCGACTTAGCTTCACTGGCTTCTTAGCCGTTTTCTTTTCTTATCATGGTTCATCGTTCTCACCGCCATAAAAAAGCACCCAAATTATTGGATGCTCCTCCTTTTTATTCGTCAATTTTGACTTCTTTCAATAGATCATTTCTATACGAAATTGCATCTCGTTCAAAAACTTTTTTAAACCTGTTTTCGTACTCTTCACGGGTTATTAGACCTTTTTCTTCCAGTAATTCCACTATAGCTCTAACCCTTACTCTACTCGACACTAATTCGTTTGTCATATTGGACAATAAAATACTGATTTTCTCATCATCATTCATTTTCTCATCATCATTCATTTTCTCATCCCCTTTGTTTAACTAATTTGACAAAAGGGACCAATTCCCTGCAAAGAAAAGCACCCAAAATAATCGATGCTAATGTTTTTCAATAGGTTAAATGAGGATGGTGTTAGTTCCTTTTTTACACCCTCATATAAACTATGAGCCATACTATAAAACCATATTATCGAAAACTTTATAAGGACTACCTAATTGTATCCTATGGTAATAATGCACCTTTTACTCTATGTAAACTCCTTCAATCTTTGCTACATTAAATAATGAATGCATGTTAACAGCTAAGAGTTTATGCTATTCTATCGGCTTAACCTTATATCTCAAAACTGTTTTTAATTTTGAAGGTTCAACTTTCCCAAAATCTGAAAGATATATTTCCCTATGTTGTAATGTTTTTCCAGATTATTATTTTTTATGAATTCATTCATTACTTTAAAACTTTGAGGTTCATCATATGGACCAACATGAAGGATTTGGACAGATAAACCATCTTGAAATGTACCGAACCTTACATCATTTAGAAATGGATGTGGTTTCTTTTTTTCTACATGTTCAAATGCTCTGTCCACTATTTCCTTTGTTACAAAATCTGGTTGTCTAATCATGATCGTATATAATAATTCATCTTTATTTAATGTATCTAGTTTCTTACCCTCTTCCGTTAAATCCCAAATTCCTTCTAATGGATATACGGTATATTCAAAATATCCAGCTGGAGTGTATCCTTGCTTCGGCATCATTCTGACCGCATAAGCCAATGAATAAAGAACACCTATCTTTTCAGCGAATTCGTGCTCATTTGGATTTCCTTTTCCCTTTATCAAAAAAAATTTCTGTTCAAGTTCAGGTTTTTGTTTTGGAATATATAAATTCTTCTCTTGTTTTTATTTCATTAGCTTTTGTTCCCTTCTATATATTTTTTCCATTCATCAAGAAATTAACAAACAGTTTGTCATCTTATTATCAAAGGACAATAGTTCTCTAAACGTTCATCGTCAACCTTTTTATTAGCCGTGTCCGGAAAAGTATTAAGATCACTATTGCTTAATATTTCTTTTTATCACTCATCTATTATACCCCGCTGTTGTTCCAGGATAAGACTTTCCAACTATCCTTAGGAAAAGGGCATCCCGGTTCTCTATTTCCCTTTTTTGTCCGCTTACGCTTAAACACATTCCTTATTGTAAGCCAGACCCTTGCCGTCCACATGTGTCCGTTCCTTGTCTAATGCCTCACACAAATAGTTTCCATTAAATGTAACTGAAACTCTCAACATACCGACAAGGATCCATACTAAAATTCCATCCATAATTTAATCGATCTTTTTTGAATAGATTACACTTATAAAAGCCAGATTATTAAAATATATGAGTGATACAAATGAGGGTCCTACATGAATCAAGCTGGTGTTAATGAAAAATATAAGGTATCGCCATTTTATGTGTTTTTTTTAGTGCATTCCATGCAAACTGGATTAGGCGTATTGAGTTTTCAAAGAGATTTGGCTAAAGCGACGGGAACCGATGGCTGGTTATCCATACTCCTAGCTGGATTGATTGTTCATATATTAATTTGGTTAATCTATAAGATATTTAGGATTGTTCCTGGAGATATAATCTCCACTAATAATCATGCATTCGGTAAATGGATTGGTAATTTCTTCAGTCTATTATTTATTCTTTACTTTTTTGTCCTTGGAATGACGATCATAATCGGCTATATAAATGTCATTCATGTTTGGATGTTTGAAGAGGTACCTTCATGGGCATTTGCTTTGGTTTTCCTTATTTTGATTTATTATATAAATACAGGAGGATTCCGAACCATTACGGGTATTGCCTTCTTAACTGTAATAGTTTCATACTGGCTTTTATTTGTACCTTTTTATGGTTTTAAATACTCTGATTTCACCGGTTTTCTTCCTATTTTCCATCATGATTTAGTCGAAATAATGAAAGGAACTAAAAGTTTTTCATTATCCATGCTTGGATTTGAAATGATACTTATGTATTATCCGTTCATCAAAAGTGCTGAAACATCGCAAAAGTATGCTCACGGAGGAGTTGTGCTCACTACGTTATTGAGCTTATTACTTTATTTTGTATCGATAATCTTTTATTCACAGAAACAATTGACCCTTACTCTATGGCCAACACTAACATTGACCAGTATTATTGAGTTGCCCTTTATTCAACGGTTTGAATACATAACTGTTTCTTGGTGGACAATCGTTATCATACCCAATATGGTCATTCCTTTGTGGGCTGCCAGCAGGGGGGTCAAGCGCTTATTCAATGTCCAGCAAAAGTATCCCTTATGGGGAATGTCCATAATCATACTACTTGTGAATATATTTTTTTATGATATCGATTCCTTATATATATTAAATAAAATAATCAATCCCTACAGCATATGCTTCATTGTTATATACTTGCCTCTTCTTTTTGTTTTCATAAGCATTAAAAAATCGCGGAACCGGTTATGAAAAAGTTGGAAATTTCCAGTGATCCTGTAGCTGCTGTTCTTATAACGAGCTCACTATCACAAATTGTCCCCATCAGATAAATATCAATTCCTTCACCAAATAAGTTCGGGCTAGGGAAACAAAAGGAAGACCACGTAAAAGTGGTCTTCTTAAGTAAATCCTATGGAACTAACGCACCCTATTGTTAAGAACAATATTTACACTCTTGCTAAGCTAAGTACCAAAGGCAACTTTTGCTTCCAATCGGCCGCAAGGGAGTTGACCGTTGGGTGTTTTGGGTTGAGAGAGGGCGTACCTGGCGAGCTCGTTGTCAGTCTTCGATTGCCTGGTAGACCATGGTCCAGAAGTCGTGGATAAGTCTCGCTGAATCCGGGGTGGACATCCCGACCTGGGTGAGCAGGATTCCGGCGAGCTGTTTGTCCGGGTCGGCGTATGTCGTGGTGCCGGCTCCACCGTCCCAGCCGAACTGGCCGATGGAAGCGTAGTCACCACGGTAAGTGCGCACTGCCATCCCGAAGCCCCACCCGCCGTGTTGCCCTTGGCCGAATGACACATGGACGTTGTTGCTGGCCATGGCGTTTCGCGCAGCTTGTTGCTCGTGCGTGAGGCGGTTGGTGGTCATCAGCTGAACAGCGGGCCGGGACAGAATCCGTTCTGTCCCATGCATCCCATGATTCAGCAGCATCTGGAAGTAGGCGTGGTAGTCGTCGACGGTGGATGAAAGTCCGCCTCCGCCGCCCTGGAACGCCGGAGGCTGGCTGTGGCGTCCCCCCTTTGCCTCGTCCCACACGATGAACTCCCCTGTCTGCGGGTCAGGGGCGTAGAGGGGCGGCAGCCGGTCAATCTTGTCGGCGGGCACGTGGAAACCGGTGTCCTTCATGCCCAGGGGTTCGAAGATGCGTTCGCGCAGAAACGTCTCTAACGACTTGCCCGTGACCCTGGCGACGAGCACGCCGAGTAGATCGTTGCTGATATGATACTGCCAGCGCTCTCCGGGCTGGTGCATCAGCGGGAGTGTGCCCAGGCGGCGCATCCATTCATCCGGCTCGGGCATCGGCTCCGGTAGATCGGGCGTGAGCCCCTGCTCGAAGATCGCTCCCATAATCGGAGTGCCCAGCAACGTTATATCCATGCCGAGCCCGAACGTGGAGGTCAGCAGGTCCCGTACGGTGATCGGCCGCCGTGCCGGCACGGTATCGTCCAGCGGGCCGTCGATCCGCTTCAGCACCCGCCGGTCGGCGAGTTCGGGCAGCCACTGCTCTACTGTGTCATCCAGCCTCAGCCTGCACTCGTCGAGCAAGATCATCGCCGCCGCCATCGTGACCGGCTTGGACGTCGAGGCAATCCGGAAGATCGTGTCCCGGCGCATCGGCGCACCACCGTCATGGCGCATCGTACCTATCACTTCGACATGCGTCTCACCGTACCGGCTGACCAGGGCGACGAGTCCAGGGATTTTCCCGGACTCGACATGCCGTGCCAGCACCTCACGCAGTCTACGCAGTCCTGCTTCAGAGAAGCCGTTGTTGCTTATCTTTTTCACTTGGGTTCCCTCTCTTCACCTTTTTATCAGCCCTATTGTTCTACAAAATCGCTTTTGATAGAGCCATATGTTCATAGGACGTTTATTCTCGGTTTTATCTTTTCCGTAAGTAATCTTCTTTGACAACCGTGGTCTTGCCTACTAATTGGAGCCGAGCATAGCGAAAATACTGCCCCTATCCATTTAAGCTCCTACCTTCACAACACCTAAATATGTATATTCTGGAAGTCAATATATATTCTTTCTTCAAATAACTTCCCCGATAGTTGCAAAGTCTGCCTGAGCATCCAGGGAATTGAAGTAAAACACATCTTAATCTAAGTGTATAACTCTTTCTCCTCTGATAAGGAATCAAAAAGTTATATGGTCATACTTCATTACACTTAATCATAAGGAACAAGGAGAACATTAATTAGGGGATGGTCTTTATGAGAATAAGTTATAGAAGATGGACAGAGTTTCCTTACCCAGGGGAAAGTCTCCCACCTAAAGGTTCTCCAGAGGCAGGAAATTGGCCAATGTTTTTTATTTCAAGGGGAAGAGACAATGATTTCCTGGACCCCTTTCATCAACGAATCATTTGGCGAGTTAAAAATCCACTTGATATTGATTGGGAAACAGAGTTATTCATTGTAGAAGAGACATTAAAGTCATTGACTTCCCAGCAAATACGCATCGCACAATATTGGGGAACAGGTGAATTAACGGCGAAAATTACCACTCTAATTTTCAATTTAGCTGAAAAATATATGCTGGGGTCACCGAGTGTTGCAAGGGTTCAGAGTTATTTCCACGCGGCTATGAATGATACCTTTGTTATCACATGGTTTTTAAAATATCATTGGGATGTTGCACGTCCAAATCAATATGGAAGAAATCTGTCTACTGTGCTGTTTACCCCTCGTTTTCCAGCTTACCCTTCTGCACACGCAACAGTGGCAGGCTGTGCAGAGACAGTATTAAGTTATTTCTTCCCTCAAGAGTCTTCAGAATTAATGAAAATAATGGAAGAAAGTGCTCAATCTCGTTTGTACGCTGGCGTACACTTTAATGTGGATAATAAAGAAGGTTTAAGTTTAGGCAGACAAATTGGAGAGGTGGTTGTAAGCTTTTTAAGGGCACAAAATCTAAATACGCTTCAATAATATTTTAGGTTCAGGTTGTGCTAACCTGAACCTTTAGTTAAATAAAGAAAGAGCTGCATAAAGTCAGCCCCAATCTTCAGCTAAAGCACCTGTTAGTGGACCAAGTCTATATACTTTTCCATAGCTAATCAATCTTTCATCCACTTTGTTGTTGGAAAATTGGTCTTTCTATTAGTAATGTTTATAGCTTTTACCTTGGACAAAAGGCAATGTGTAAATACTGCAATTATCACTCCAATTAAAATTTCCGCTACTACATCTAAGGGGAAAAAGAGTGAATGAGCTAAATATAAAACATAAAAGATTTTTATCTTTTTTTGAAGTTATGAAAAAATAACTGATCAAGTAATCTATAAAAATGAAAGAAATGCCTGAGCCTAATATTGAGAATACAGGCCCACTTTTTGTACCCTTTGCTTCTACAGCAAGTAACAGATCATTAGTTTCTGTTTTAAACATGAGCTATAAAAAGAACTATTCTACAAACAAAGGTACTGCAACCTAAATCCGAATGCAGTTTCATTACCTTTTCCAAAGGAAAAGATTAGGTCATGGCAGCGTTGCTATAACTTCTGATGTATACGCACATATAAACAAAAAACTCGAAAAGAAAAACATAGACAAGTTTGAGGAATACACCAAGGGAATAATCGATTAAATTTTTTTGCTGAATTTGGTGGGTAAATGGTGGGCAAATATCTACTTCATTTATATGACTTAGATTTGCCCACCAAACAAAAACCCCTGACACCAGAGGTGCCAAGGATTTGAGCTATTAATACATGGACATATATTGTTCGCGTTCCCATGGGTGGACTTGTGTACGGAACATATCCCACTCGATTTCTTTTGCTTCGACGAAGTGTTCAAGTAAATGTTCACCTAATGCTTCTTTGATGACTTCATCAGATTTTAATGTTTCCAATGCAGCATATAAAGTAGCTGGTAGATCAACTATACCTACTTCTTCACGTTCTTCTTTATTCATTACATAGATGTTGCGATCAACTGGAGCTGGAGGAGTCAAGTCGTTCTTGATACCGTCAAGACCAGCTTTTAGCAGAACGGCAAGTGCCAAGTATGGGTTTGCTGCTGGATCGACACTACGTACCTCTACGCGAGTACTTACTCCGCGTGAAGCTGGGATACGGATTAGCGGGCTACGGTTTTTAGCAGACCATGCAACATAACAAGGAGCTTCGTAACCAGGAACTAAACGTTTGTATGAGTTAACAGTTGGGTTTGTTACCGCAGTGAAGCTTGGAGCATGCTTAATGATACCTGCGATGAATTGCTCAGCTGTTTTGCTTAATTCCAATTTACCTTCTTTATCATAAAATGCGTTTTCGTTGCCTTTGAATAGAGAAACGTTACAGTGCATTCCAGATCCGTTAACACCGAACAATGGTTTTGGCATGAATGTTGCGTGTAAACCATGTTTGCGGGCAATCGTTTTAACAACCAATTTAAATGTTTGGATGTTATCACAAGCTGAAATCGCATCTGCATATTTAAAGTCAATTTCATGTTGTCCTGGAGCTACTTCATGGTGGGATGCTTCGATTTCAAATCCCATTTCTTCAAGCTCAAGAACGATATCACGACGGCAGTTTTCTCCTAGGTCAGTAGGTGCAAGGTCAAAGTATCCGCCTTTATCGTTCAATTCCAGCGTCGGCTCGCCTGCTGCATCCAGTTTGAATAGGAAGAATTCAGGTTCAGGTCCAAGATTGAAATCTGTGAAGCCCATTTCTCTTGCTTCTGCAAGAACACGTTTTAGGTTTGCACGTGGATCTCCATCAAAAGGAGTTCCATCCGTATTGTAAATATCACAGATCAAACGTGCCACTTTACCTTTCTCGGAAGTCCAAGGGAAGATAACCCATGTATTTAGATCAGGATATAGGTACATATCAGACTCTTCGATACGAACGAAGCCTTCAATGGAAGATCCGTCAAACATCATTTTATTATCAAGTGCTTTTTCTAATTGACTGACTGGGATTTCAACGTTTTTAATTGTCCCTAAAATGTCAGTGAATTGTAAACGAATGTACTTAACATTTTCTTCTTTCGCTAAACGAGTGATGTCTTCACGTGTGAACTTTGCCAATTTCTATTCCCCCTAATAATTCATAAATCATATTTTTTATTGGAAAAAACGGGACATATCCCCTTGTCTAAGAGATGTTCGATGCTTGCTTCCTTGTAAAAGCTCGGCACGCAGAAGCTTGCGAAGCTCCTCGTCACTAAGGTCATGCCTTATTTTTTCCGCTTGTTCTAATTCTTGAGTTTTAGGTAAATTCTGTTCCTTTACAGTGAAAATCTTTTTAATGCCGGCCAGATTGACTCCTTGTTCGATTAAATCTTTAATCTCAAGCAGTCGATCGATGTCATTTAATGAAAAGACCCGACGATTTCCATCTGTTCTCATAGGAGTAATAAGTTGATGCTCTTCGTAATACCGAATTTGGCGTGCAGACAACTCAGTTAACTGCATGACGATTCCGATGGAAAAAAGAGGCATCGAACGCCGAATGTTGTTGCCGCTCATTCTTAGCATCCTCCTTTTGTTTATCTTAAAATAATCTTATATCATGTTATTAAACTTGTCAATATGATGTTACATTTTATAACGTGATTTTATCAGAAAAATTAAATGATTTGTTACTACACAAATATTATGACTATTATTCTTACTGGAATCCAATTGTATCTGGATTCCCATAACATAACTTATTTAATTTCAATTACAATTGAATCAGCTTTTTGTCCATTAGCGCATTCACAGCAGTCAATACAGCCATTTTAACATGGGCGTATGTCAATCCGCCTTGAACATAAGCAACATATGGAGCCCTTGTCGGACCATCTGCCGTCAGTTCAATGCTGGCCCCCTGTATAAAGGTGCCTGCAGCCATGATTACATCGTCCTCATATCCCGGCATATAGGCAGGATATGGTGTCACATGTGAATTGATTGGTGATGCATATTGGATGGCCTGACAGAAGGCAACCATCTTATCCCGTTCATCAAATTGAACGGATTGAATCAAGTCAGTTCGCTTCGCATCCCATTTTGGGGATGTATTCATACCGAGCTTTTCTAAAAAGGCCGCTGTGAACATCGCTCCTTTAACAGCTTGGCCCACGACATGCGGTGCCAGGAAGAATCCTTGGTACATTTCCTGCAGACTATAAAGCGAAGCACCTGCTTCAGCCCCTATTCCTGGTGATGTTAACCGATAAGAGCAAGCTTCAACCAGGTCCTTTTTACCAACAATGTATCCACCGGTTTTCACTATCCCGCCGCCAGGATTTTTAATGAGTGAACCAGCCATTAAATCCGCTCCGACATGACATGGTTCTTGTGTTTCAACAAACTCTCCATAACAATTATCCACGAACACGACGATTTCCGGGTTAATCTCTTTAACAAAGGCAATCATTTCCTTTATTTCATCAATCGTAAAGGAAGGACGTGTAGCATACCCTTTTGATCGTTGTATACCGATCATCTTCGTATTCGGTTGAATGGCATGTTTGACGGCTTCGAAATCAACGGTTCCAGTTTCCGCCAACGGAACGGCCTTATAGCTGATCTGAAAATCACGTAAAGATCCAATACCCGTCCCCCGGATACCGACGATTTCTTCCAAAGTATCATACGGCTTTCCAGTTATGTATAACAATTCATCCCCTGGGCGCAAAATGCCGAAAAGAGCTGTGGAGATGGCGTGTGTGCCTGATATAATTTGGGGGCGCACCAATCCAGCTTCCGCTCCGAAAACATCTGCGTATATCAATTCCAGCGTATCGCGGCCCATATCATCGTATCCATACCCAGTAGTCGGGATGAAGTGGGAATCACTCACTTTATGTGCTTGATAACTTTGTAATACGCGAAATTGATTTTCTTCGATTCGTTCGTCCACTTGCTTATGTAATGGAGAAATCATTGCTTCCACTTCCTGGGCAATGTTTTTCAACACTTCTCCATTTGTTAACTGCTGATACATCAAAATTCCCCTTTATAATGAATATTTCTCCAGCTGCCCGGTTATTGGATGATCAGCTAGACAAAAACCTTTGCATTCATATCTTTCCGATTCTTCATTAAAGGAGAGAGTGCGCAATATGGTTTCATTTTTCAGCTGTGATAATAGTTTACCCTCACTCGATGGCAGGAAAACATGATACGGGATCATTTCTTCAATCACGTACTTTTCAATTTCTTCCATGATTTCATTCAGATCCGATTGTTCATAGGCACTGATCATTAATGAAGCACGACTGGCTGATCTCACAAAATCAGCGTGAACCTTATCTTTCTTATTATACAACGTTAGCTGTGGAATGGAAGGGACATCTAAGTCATTTAGCAAATCCTGCACCGTTTTCTGATGATTAAAGTAATCGGTACTTGAGGAATCGACCACATGTAACAGCAGATCCGCTTCTTTCACCTCTTCCAAGGTAGAGCGGAATGCGGCAATTAAAGATGTCGGCAAATCTTGTATGAATCCAACCGTATCCGTCAGCAGCACGGTAAATCCGCTAGGAAGAATCGCCTTTCGTGTCATGGGATCCAGCGTAGCGAATAATTGGTTCTCTTCATATGAATCCGCCTCCGTCAAACGGTTGAACAGCGTTGATTTACCTGCATTCGTGTATCCCACAAGTGCTATTTGAAAGGTCTTATTACGTTTCCTTCTATCACGATAGCGTTCACGATGCTTCACTATTCCACTTAATTGCTGCTTGATTTCATCTATTTTCCCACGGATGTGGCGGCGGTCGCTTTCCAGCTTCGTCTCCCCTGGTCCCCTTGTGCCGATTCCGCCTCCTAGCCTGGACATTGCCGTCCCCTGTCCAACCAAACGCGGCAATAAATATTGGAGCTGAGCAAGTTCAACCTGCAGCTTCCCTTCCCTGGATCGAGCCCGCTGAGCAAATATATCCAATATTAGCTGTGTCCGGTCTATGACCCTTGCCTCCAATTGTTTCGAAAGGTTCCGAATCTGGCTCGGGGATAATTCATCATTAAAGATAAATAAATCCGGCTCCAGTTCCTCTTCCAGATTCCGGAGTTCTTCCACTTTTCCTTTTCCTATATATGTAGCCGGATCGACGCTTTCCCTTTTCTGGGAGATGGTCATTAAAACCTCAGCATTCGCAGTCTTCGCCAAAGAAGCCAGTTCATCGAGTGAATATTCAAAATGTTCACTGGTCTCAGTTGTTTGACACCCAATCAAGACAGCCGTTTCCTTTATTGCTTCTTCCAAATCACATGCACCACCTTCTGGTAGATTTCAGTTAATCATAACAAAAAAATTGAATATATAAAAATTTCCTCAAAACGAAGCTTTTAACCGTTTTAAAAATTGCGATACCATGCTAAAATCAAATTTGGCTTTACCATCAAAATCGAAAAGACATAGAGGGACATTCATATGACATGGGAAGTATTAAGCTTCATAGGTACGATTGCATTCGCTATAAGCGGAACCATCATCGCCATGGAAGAAGAGTATGATATTTTAGGAGTTTATATTTTAGGAATCATAACCGCCTTTGGCGGCGGGGCAATCCGCAATCTGTTGATCGGCGTCCCCGTTTCAGCTTTATGGGATCAAAGTTTCTATTTTGTCATCGCTTTAGTATCCATCACCATCGTTTTTGTTTTTCCTACAAACCTATCAAAGCACTGGGACAGATGGGGAAATCTCAGTGATGCCATTGGCCTCTCAGCCTTTGCCATCCAAGGGGCGATGTATGCCGTGGAACTTAATCATCCAATAAGCGCCATTATAGTATCAGCTGCATTAACCGGATGCGGCGGCGGGATACTCCGTGACGTGCTGGCCGGAAGAAAGCCATTGGTCTTCAGAAAAGAAATCTACGCAGTATGGGCCATCATTGCAGGCTTGGCTTTAGGCAGTGGTGTTTTATCCCAATCATGGCAGCTTTATTTGCTCTTTGCCGTCATCACGATATTGCGAGTCCTTTCTTACACCAATAATTGGCATCTTCCTAATAAAAAATGGGTGCCTAAAACATAAATTTGAAAAGCCCGCCATCTTGGTGGGCTTTTCCATGTCAATCTTTCTCTTCATCCTCGAAAATCAAATCTTGGCTGGTAAGCGTCAATAAATCGGATTTTTCAAATGAATCTTCCAGTAAAAGCCGCATCGCCTGCGCCCTAATTGACTTTTCTATTATATTGCGGATATAACGACCGTTAGAAAATGAAATAGGTCCCCGGAATGAACGTAATATGATTAAATGTTCCCTTAATTTCCTTTCGGCATCCCGATTCATAAGATACTCCTTTTCCTGCAGCATCCGATCGGCTATTTCCATTAACTGTTCAATCGTATAATCCGGAAAATCAATAACGAGCGGGAACCTGGAATGAAGGCCAGGATTAAGACTTAGGAAATATTCCATTTCCCTCGAATATCCAGCAAGGATCAATATGAATTCATGCTGCCGATCCTCCATATGCTTGACAAGGGTATCTATGGCTTCTTTTCCAAAATCCTTTTCGCCGCCTCTTCCCAAGGAATAGGCTTCATCAATAAATAAGATTCCGCCAATGGCCTTCTTAATTAAATCCCTGGTTTTTTGGGCAGTATGACCAATGTATTCCCCGACTAAATCTGCCCTCTCCGCTTCAATTAAATGCCCTTTCGAAAGTACATTCATTTTTTGAAACAACTTCCCGATTAAACGTGCAACCGTTGTTTTCCCTGTTCCCGGATTTCCTTTAAACATCATATGCAGCGCTTGCCGGCCAGTCTTCAGCCCCTTTGCCTCACGTTGTTTATTGATGTAAATCCAGGCATATATCTCTTTTATCATCCGTTTCATTTCTTCCATTCCAACCAGCGATTTCAGTTCATCTTCAATCTCTTTCAATGCCACATGCTGGTGGGGGATTTCCTGCACCAAAATTTCTTTTATCGGCAGATCCTTTTGTAGCGCTTTTCTGTTTTCCGCATTAAACACAATATTGATTTGCCCGTTATTTTTCATACGGATCGGTTGTTCCATTTCTTTCACCTCTCCATCTTGGACCCTGACTCTAACACCACAATTTTTTATGATGGCATGGCAAATGCTGCATAGCCAAAATTATCCCATCGGAAAATTCGTTTATTCCTTTCGTGATTAAGCCCCATTCCCTTCTTGAAAAGCGACTTATTCTGACAGGATTTTTTCATTGGAGGATTTATTACGACAAATCCCATTCCCATTCACCAATATATTAGGGGTAATGTCATTTCCTGCGGTTTCCCGGAAAATAATCCGTCCCTTGATATATATTCAAATAAGGTACGTAAAATTATCGATTCTTTGAAAAAGGACAGAGAAGGGCATGCAAAAAAAAAAAACAGGTCGCTATAAGCTAAACCTGTTTTTTCATTCATATATATGATTATTCCTTCACTTCGTAATCGATCTGAACATTACGTTGTGGAGCAAATGTAGAAATCGCATGTTTATAGACTAATTGCTGCTTGCCCTCCGATTCAAATAAAACGGTAAAATTATCGAACCCTTTCACTTGTCCTCTAATCTGGAACCCGTTTAATAAAAATACCGTCACATACGTACCATCTTTACGTAATTGATTAAGAAACTGATCTTGAATATTTACTGATTGTTTCATGTATTAGTCCTCCTCTTTTCTCTCTAAATTTATGTATTCGCCTTCACTGAAAAGCTTTCCTGCTATAAATCCAGATATTTCATGTATTTTTTTTGGAAAACCTTCGAGATCGGTCATATCAAACCAAATTACATCCATTTTATTCCGGAACCAGGTCAATTGCCTTTTTGCGTATCGACGGGAGTTTTGCTTTAATGTCTCAACGGCTTCATCCAATGAAGCCCTTCCATCAAAATAATCATAGATTTCTTTATAGCCTATAGCCTGGATCGATTGGCAATCCCTCAAACCTTTTTCATGAAATGACTCCACCTCTTGAATCAGCCCTTGTTCTACCATGACATCAACACGTTGATCGATGCGTTGATATAACTTTTCACGTTCCATTGTCAATCCAATGATGCACGTATCATATTTCAATTCTGTAGGCTGTTCATTTAGCTGCTCACTCATCGTTTTACCAGTACAATGAAAAATCTCAAGTGCCCTGATCACCCTTCTTACATTATTGGGGTGAATCCGATTCGCGCTTTCAGGGTCAACGCTGCGTAATTGTTCAAAAACAGGATCGATTCCTGACTCCCTTACCTGTTTTTCAAGTCCCTCCCTATAAACAGGGTCGGATGGAGCCTCCGAAAATTGATAATCATAGATGACTGATTGTATGTATAATCCTGTTCCGCCGACGATAATGGGAAGTTTACCTCTGCTTTGGATATCCTCGATACAAGCATTGGCTCGCTCCTGGAACTCTGCTGCACTAAATGGTTCATCAGGTTCTTTAATATCAAGTAAATAATGAGGGATTCCTTCTGTTTCTTCCCTTTTGATTTTTGCAGTACCAATATCCATCCCCTTATAAACCTGCATGGAGTCTCCGCTAATAATTTCACCATTAAATAACTTTGCCATCTCAATGCTCATCTTTGTCTTCCCAACAGCAGTCGGTCCAATGATAACGAGAAGTTTTCCTTTTTGTTGTTTCACAATCTCACTGCCTTATATGATTTTTTCCCTATCTTATCATAATCTCGTTGAGAGCAGCTAAACATCTACCCATTATGTCCAATTGAGGTACTTTTATTCAATTTTTCACTTGTAATAATCGTCACCTTTATATAAAAAAGGTATGATCCCTTTGAGGGATCATACCTTCCAGTTTGTCGACAAAAGGGGTTCGGAATTAAAAAATTCTGAACCCCTTTT
>NZ_JVPL01000100.1:0-59405 GCF_001054655.1 Bacillus sp. 220_BSPC | reverse complement strand
AGGGGTTCAGAATTTTTTAATTCCGAACCCCTTTTGTCTACAAACTGAGAAGAGGCTTTAACAGCCTCTTCTTCTTTATTTAGTTTCATCTTCATTTTTACTGCTATTTGCTATAAACATCGCAATTTGCGCCTTTTTTTCTACATCTAAATCAAGTGTATCGATTATGCTAAAAGGTGATTTTAAAAAGAGGGGTTGTGGTTGTGCAATCTTCGTAATTTCTTGTAAGATTTTATCTGAAGTTTGATCTTGTTGTTTAATTAACTGATTCTGAAGTTGAATCTGAAGCTGCTTCTGTTGTTCTTCTTGGAGTTCGAGTTGGACTTGAATTTTTTCTAGTGGTTGTGAACGCTTCGATATTTCATGTAAGACTTTATCTAAATGCTCATCTTGTTGTTTAGATAATTTATTCTGAAGTTGAACCTGAAGTTCCTTCTGTTGTTTTTCTTGGTGTTGGAGTTGGTCTTGAACTTTTTCCAGTGGTTGTGCAATCTTCGTTATTTCTTGTAAGATTTTATTTAAAGTCTCATTTTGTTGTTTAATTAACTGATTCTGAAGTTCCACCTGAAGTTCCTTCTGTTGTTTTTCTTGGAGTTGGAGTTGGAGTTGAATGTTTTCTAATATATGGTTATATTTCTTCCTATTGTCTTCCTTGTGATTATCTGTTTGATCATTTTTACCCATTAGGTTCCCACCCTTTTCACTATTTATTGGTTATGGAGGCACATTTGAATTACATATTGTGCAGTTGGAAAAATCGTCTTCTCAATTGACATTGGATTCACCTTTTATGTTTCTAGTAAATCGCTTTCGTTGCAGAATCAGTTTAAGGACAATCGGAGATAGTTATTTCACCCTTTCCTAGTGTTGTTGTCGACATGAATGTGTTGCCATTGTCGTTCCGATTATAATTACAGCAATGCACTTGTTATTTATTGTATCGGGACAACAATTGATCCACCGTAATCAATCAAGGTATTAGTTGGTTTCTCCTTAAAACACCTGAAGCTTTCTAACTCGGCATTAATGCTGAAGCGCGGTATGAATAATGAAAGCCTAAAGAATGGTCCAGTCGAAGCAGTCTTAATCGAAATGGTTAGTGTCCAATTTAGGGATGTTTGAAAGTGATTCACCTCTTTTTAGTTTAGGAAACCATACATGTGGTTTCCGATTTTCTTATTTGCATAGACAGAGATCTTTATAGATAAACAACTATCACCATTCTTTCTATAGTTATTCAACAAGCCTTTGAATGACTGAGCGTTTGTCATGTGTAGACGTTAAACATATATCATCTTCCAAAAAAAATTCAAAAAAACCACTTTATTATGTAAAATCGTTATCTGGTTGTAAAAATGATTTTACGAACATTGTAATTTGTCCTTATAACTGCCGAACATGCACTTTTGCGAACGGGAGAAATAATGCTTTTCCGCCCATTTCGCAAAAATTTATAGTCTGGGATAATTCCAAACTAAAAAGCCGAACTCCTTTACGTTAAGGGTTCGACTTTCCTCTTTTAAGTTTCCCTGCTTGTACGACATAATTGGATTTGTAGGAAATCAAAATGGATTTTTTGCGATATTGGCCCGCTTAACATCTTTTAAGCACCACTTTCGCATATTCTCATTTATATCGCATTGAAGTCGATATTTTTCTGCCATTCTTCATACGATTCAGGATCGATTTTCTTTGCTTGTTTAAGGAATGTATCCAATAACCCCAACTTCTTTAGATCACGAAACATCTTTGGATTATATGGATCATTCATTGTGAGCCCGTCTGAATGATCGATTGCTTTCAGTACATTTCCCTTTGTTACAACAAAATATCCGATTGAGGTCTTGATTCTAATAAATCCAACTCTCTTCAGTTCCTTTCGAATCATTATGATTTGTTCTGTAATCGATTCGGGAATATCTTGCTTCCCTTTCAAATAATCTTTTAGATTAGGACCTTTTAAATATTCCATAATTACATAGTTCGGACCCACTTCATATAACCTCGGAACAACGCTGCTTCAAGCACTTTCCCCTCTTTATTTGCTGCATTGGGATTGACATAAATTTTTACGCAAATATCTTCATCAAGCTGAAAAACTGCACCTTGACTTCCTGCCCCAATTAGTTTTAATGTGGTTGGATTATGAATAAGAAGTTCCTTTTTACCGTTCTTTTCTATTCTTTCAACCCTTATTAATTTAAAATCATTCATCTAATCTACCACCTCTTTGCTGCTTATTAATAACCATAATATCTATACTATGTAATCATTAATAATTGCTTTAGGGTAATAACACTTTTTCGCAAAATTAAGTCATACCTACTTTTACTGAGTTCTTAAGTACGAGATATTAGCAATTGATGCATAATTCTCTTAAGGAAAGCTTTTCCTAGCATTTCTTCAGTGTCTTATGCTCATACACATACAATTAAGAACTTTACAAAAAACAAACAAATATATGTGCTTGTCCGTTTCAAATATTTTCCATTTTGCATTTACTATAAAAGTGGATTAACCAGAAAAGATCAGAAAGGAGACTTGAGATGGGATACATTGAAGATTTACGTGCTCTCGTTGGAACCAGAGCTTTGATACTTACTGGGGTCACCGTTTTGGTTATCGATCAGAACAGCCGTTTTCTGATGGTACAATCCGAAAAGATGTGGAAATTGCCGGGCGGCTTCATCGAATTAGGAGAATCTGCGGAAGAGGCATGCAGACGTGAAATTTTGGAGGAAACAGGAATTAACATCGGCAACCTTCAATTAATCGAGGCGTTTTTTCAGGGAAGGACTATTTTACGAAGCTGCCTAATGGTGATCAATACTTTTCAGTCAACATTGCTTACGTTACCGAAGAAATACTCAGCGGAGATTTAAAACCAGATGATATAGAAATACAAAAAGTACAATTTTTTAAATGGTCCGCTTTTCCGAAAGATCTTTCTGAACGAGATCGACAAATATTTATTTGCTTTAAAGGAGTTACTTTTTTTATTTATAAATTTTTCCATTCTATATAGGATTCGGGATCCATTTCTTTTAACTCTTCCAAGAACATTGGTAATAAACCTAACTTTTTTAGACCTTTGAATATCAACTCTGGCTTGTTTCGAATCCGTGTAAAGGAGCTATAATGATCTATTACTTTTAATTCATCTTCCTTAGTTACAATAATGTGGCGCAAATCGGCATCCAATCTGGTAAACTTTAATCGCTTCATTTCTTTTAAAACAAAAAGAATTTGCCTCATCAATTTTTCGGATAGGATCCCCCCAGATTCTAATTATTGAAATAAAGTTGGCCCTTCAAGATATTCCATAATAATATAGTTATGCCCCACCTCATAAAGCCGTGGAATAGCGGGAGACTCCTGTGTAATTTTTAATACATTTCCCTCTTTAGCCGCAAATTCTGGTTTTGCACAAATTTTCACACATTTATCTGAAGAAATTTTAAAAACGTCCCCTTGCGCCCCCTTTCCGATCAGTGGAAACGACGTCGGATTTTTTATCACATCCACTTTTTTAATTCCTTCAGTAACACAGATAGATTTAAAGTCCTCCACTTTCAATCACTCCTTAACATTCCCTATCGTACTATTACTTTTTATCCTTTGTCTCTTTTTCTCTAAGACTCTTGGTCATGAATCCTCCGTCCCCTTGTCATTGTGCACATTCTGAAAGAAAACGGCTTGGATTATAGGGTTAAGAGAATAGCTTATATAAACCCTTCTATAATAAAAGAGGAATGATATACCTTTCACAAAATGTGAACAAGCAAGCATCATTTTTACTCTTATTTGAACAGAAGAAAAATTCACGTAAGGATTTTAGTGAAAATACACACATGAAAATCCATGCAAAGAGACTTTTTCATATTGTGAGCTTCCTATATTTTATGTAAAAGATTAAAGTTTGCTATAGTCAAGCGCCAGTTCATCCAGTAATTTTTACTTGTCGACGGAAATAAGTCACAGATACATAACAATGTTAATGGTATAATTAACATGGGAAAACGCTTACAGAATAATCCAAACTTTTTGTTCTGAAAATTCATTCTTTTGGGAGTCGATGAAAGTTGACAGTGGATAATAAAACAAGTAAAGAACAAACGATTTTTAATCATATTGGAAATAAAATCAAAACGGAAGACAGAGAAATCAATGTAGTTGCTAGATTAGAAGAACCTCTAATTGTAGTTTTAGAAAATGTTTTGAGTGACGAAGAATGTGACGGACTTATTGAATTGTCAAAAGACAAAATGAATCGTTCCAAAATTGGAGTTACGCACGAAGTAAATGAGATAAGAACAAGCAGCAGTATGTTTTTTCAAGAAAATGAATATGACATCCTTACCAAAATTGAAAAAAGGATATCAACAATCATGAATATACCCGTTGAACATGGAGAGGGTATTCAAATTCTTAAATACACTCCTGGACAAGAGTATAAAGCTCATTTTGATTTTTTTACATCTTCAAGTATTGCAGCAAAAAATAATAGAATTAGCACAATCATCTTGTACTTAAATGATGTGGAGCATGGAGGGGAAACTTTTTTTCCTAAATTGAATTTTTCAGTATCCCCGCGAAAGGGAATGGCTGTGTATTTCGAATATTTTTACAACGATAAAAACCTAAACGAACTAACTTTACACGGTGGGGCGCCCGTTATCACTGGGGAAAAATGGGTTGCAACACAATGGATGAGGAGACAGAGTAGCCGCTCATGATGTGTAAACGATAGACTTTAAAAGCCTCAATTTTAGGTGCCTAATGAACAAAGGCACCTATTCGTTCATTTAAAAATCTCCTATTTAAAATCGCCAAACAAAAAAATAATGATCAATAGTCTAAATTGGCACTGTTTCGTCCCATCATACTATTTCCGACGTTTCAAATTACGCTTTTACCCTAGGTTTTTCTTTAGGTTTGATGTAAAAATACCTTTGCATGCATTCACTATTCATTTACCTTTGTTGCTCTTTCTAAAATTATCGTAATCAGTCTTAATGTAATGAAATACCTTCGCGTTGCCATTATGGTCTGGATGAGTTATTTTTAGTAACCCTTTATATTCTGCCAATACTTCTTTATCGCTCGCCATTTTAGAAAGCCCTAATTTTTCACTATAATCATTAGATTGAATAGTGGAGTCAATCATGTAATTGTTTCTGATTTTTTCTTTTAATTTTATCAATTCATTACGTAATTCAATATTTTCTTTTAATAAATCCTTTGATTCATTTTGTAATTCACTTTTCTCATTCTTTAGAATGGCAACTTCCTTTTTGAACATATCCCTTTGCTGAATCAATATTCTTTTTGCTGTCTCATGAAGCTCTTCGATACCTTCTATATGCTTTTCTTGAGCTTGTATTTTTAATTTTAATCGGTGTATGATTTCGTCCTTATTTTGATTTATACTATCATTTATAGCCAGCTTTGAAGCTGTTTCATCGCTTATGTATCCGGTGTTCCTCTTTCCGTTCCCGGCGTATTTAATCTTACCTTCGCCAAGCCAGCGCCTGACAGTCTGTACACTATTACTTTCTGTTACTCCTGCATCTTTTAACATTTCAAATGCTTGATCTGTGTCATCCATTATGTATCCGGTTTTCCTATTCCCGTTGCCTCCCTCATATTTAATCTTACCTTCACGAAGCCAGCGTCTGACAGTTTGTATACTACTGCTTTCTGTTACTCCTGCATCCTTTAGCAGGTCGAAAGCTTGATCTGTGTTCACATTGTTCCCCCTTTCCCCTTATTAAGCAATGAATCGTACTTCGAATGATATGATAGTACCTTATTAAAAGGAAAAATTTTTACAAAGAAGGAGCCTAATTTGTATGTCAATGTTTTAAATAATAGCATAGGCATATTCTAAACAAAGAACAAATAGATGAAGAATATATGACGAATATCACAGGGAGATAACGATAATGTATCAGAGTAAAATTGTGGAACCAGAAAAAAATATCGGTAACTGCGTATTCATGATATCATTGGTGGAGTTCCGAGCAATTTATATACATTCAGATTGAATCTAGAATCCAGTGACAGTGAGAATGCCTACTTAATCTATAAACGTGATGTTACCTTATATGCTTCCGTGGGGGATCTTTTGATGCCCTATGAAATGAGATAAGAGTCATACTTAAAAATCCCGGTCTCTCAGTGATATTAATGAGAAATCGGGATTTATTTATTCACACATTACAGCTGCAACTATTCACCAAAACAGCTGTTATTATTTAACAAATCATTTTTCACCCTCTGTATAAATTTGAAAGGTTACACCGAATTTGTCTGTTACAATCCCATAAGCAGGGCTGAAAAAAGCTTTCTGCAGAGGCATTTTCACTTCTCCACCTTGCGACAAAGTTTCAAAGATTCGTTTTGATTTTTCAATTTCGTTAATTGAAATGCAGATCGTGACTTGATCTCCAGATTGACTGGTTTGACCTGGAAACGTATCCGAAAACATGAAGTCCGTTTCCCCAACCTTTAACATTGCGTGTGCCACAAGATCCTTTGCTTCTTCTGGCAGAGGAAATTCAGGATTTTCTGGCATTTCTCCAAAAGTTTGATTAAAGAGGACTTTTGCATCCAATGCTTTTTCGTAAAATTGAATCGCTTCCTTCGCATTTCCGTTCATCATTAAATATGGAGATAATCGCATGGTCATAATTAGATAACTCCTTTTGCTTTGATTTTTTTACTAAGCTTGGAAATTTCCAAGCTTGCTTTTGAACTGTCAATGGCAATAATCACTATACCATTATTACCCATGATTGAATTTTATAACACGGAACATGCGTTCGTCAACGGAAATTTACAGAAAACTATCAAATTTTCTAAATGTTGAATTGAAAATTCCAAGCTTATTGATGTATAGACAAAGTATGTCACGTTATGGCAGTTATGGAAAACTTCTTTTATTCCTGGTTTTTCAAAAAATAAGAATAGGTTCAAATGAAAAAGGCATGACCCTAGTAGATTACCGGTATCATGCCTCAAGAATGCTTAAAAAGTGTTGGAATTTTTGTAATGTCGCTTAATCTTATTAACTTGCTATCATTTCTGAATCCTGTGTTTTTTTTAGTTTTGGTAACTTAGAGTCTATAGATAGGAAGCGGCTTCCATTCAATACTAGGTGAAGGGCAATAATCATAAGAACGAGATCCAGTTCATACCCTGAGCCTTCCCCATTCCCCATAAAACCTGCTGGGAATTTCACATAAACAATTGCACCAGCCATGATGAATACAAGGAGGGCAGAAATTATTCTTGTTCCAAGACCTATTATTAAAGCAATTCCTCCAACCAATTCAATCATACCGACTACATAGGCCATGAATCCCGGAATGCCTATACTTTGAAACCACCCTGAAGTGTTTTCCAATCCACCTTTGAATTTTGACAAACCATGTAAGAAAAATGAAATTCCCAACATAACTCTTAATAAAAAGGTACCGATTTCTTGTTTATTCATGACACATCTCCTTTTTTTTATTTAACACTACAAAGTGTAGTGTAAAGTGGTAAAAAAATCAAGTGAAAGTCATCAGACAATCACTATAGTCATTCCTATAAGGATAACCAAAACATAAATGGAAACAAAAATCGTGGTAGTTTCAGCCCTTAAAGGAATTGTCTTATGGGGATCAATTAATTGCTGAAGTCTATAGTTAACTGATTCATTCGAGAAATGAACAAGGATAGGAGAGGATTTATCAGTGCACCCATGTTTAATTAACTTCAATAAAGCAGTACTTATTCCTAATTCAGTCCCCATTTTATGAACCGCATTTTCGTCGGCTGATAATTCACTTATTATTTTGTAATTTTTATGACACCATTTTGTCAATGGGACAAACCATAATGCATTTGAAATCAACTGTAAAATAAAGATGACCAGTGGATCATATTTCTTTTGGTGAAAGGCCTCATGCTCCACTACCGCTTCTAGTTCATCGAAGTCCAGTAATCGAATTAAACCAGTACTGAACACAATGAAAGGCCGCCTGAAACCAAGCGTAAACGCAAGAGGCTGTTCAGCGTTCACAACTAAGATATCATTGTTGACCCGATTGAATGTTTCATTTACATTCCTTGTCATATCAACGTTTTTTGAAAGAAAAAGCTTTTGTTTAAACCTTCTGGATAAGAAATATTGCTCTGCAATTTTGAATAAGGTGCTCAATATACTATAGGATATTATTATACTGAGCAGTGTGACGACCACAAAGTAGTATACTGAATCTTCCTTGAATAAACTAAAACAAAATTTAAAGAAATTAGCTTTAATATTCACGCCAAAAAAGATGTGTACTAAAAAAGCTCCCATTTGGCACCATACCAAACAGGCAATTAAAAGACTCAGGCTTATCACAAAATAAGACTTTCTCTTCCACATTATAATTTATCCTTTTTTAACGATTGAATTTTTTGTTCCAATTTTTCAATTAAACCTTGGTCAGCGTCTTTCATGGCATCCAGCATATGGCTTATGACCGCTCCACCAAATTCATCCAGCAAGTTCTCAGTCAGTTTCTTTGACTGCTCTTCAAAAAACTCCTCTTTGGACTGCACCGGGCGAAATAATGAAAGCCTTCCTTCAGACCTCTTTTCAAGAATGCCTTTTTCGACTAAACGATTCATGACGGTCATTACTGTGTTGAAATTGATAGGTTTGTCAAGTTCCAATGATTGTTGAACCGCTTTAATGCTTTGTTCATCTTTATCCCATAAATACTCCATGATATTTGCTTCCAATGGACCAAAGAAACGATTCAGTCCAACTTCATCATATTTAAAATTTTTAATATTCATCCTTTTCCACCTCCCACTACAAATTGTAGTGGAAATCACTGTTACAATCAAGTTTCATCCGGAAGATTTGAACGTTGATTTCCACTCCAGGTACTAGCTTTCACCTCAGGTGTCTCCTAACTTCCGTTCCAATCAACTGAAACGTTTATAAATAAAAAAATGTAGGTAAACTGGCTTTTCTTCGAGTTTGACTACAGTCTAAAACGAGCCTTTTACAGGCACGTTTTAATAATAAATAGTAATCCTTTGTCCTCCATTTCCTCAAATTTATAAATGCTTTTAAAAAAGGAAGTCAATTTTATCTAGGGCTTCATTATTTAGATAACCAGCTAAAAGGAACACACAGTACTATTGATTCAATTATAGGGCCAGGTTATGGAGCAGCACTGCTGGGGTATTTAAGCCAAATGTCAGTTATAATTAGATGAATAAAGGCTACTGAAGCAGTCTTGATTTAAATGATAAGAAATATATACTTAAATTTGAATGGAGGAGTGAAGATGATTATAAAAACGACAGAAGCGAATGGACATATCATTGCAACAGCTAATACGGATTCAATCGTCTAACAGATGAGCAAAGTGCATTGGATATTATTATGACGATTAGTAGCAAAACCGGGGGCAGTCGAATAGCACTAAACAAAGAAGCAATTTCAGAAGATTTTTTTAAGCTTAGTACAAAACTTGCAGGAGAGATCCTTCAAAAATTCGCCAACTACCATATTAAATTTGCAATCATAGGGGATTTTTCATCTTATACCAGTAAGCCACTGAAAGATTTCATTTATGAGTGTAATAAAGGGAACAATGTTTTTTTGTCCCATCAGAACAAGAAGCGATCGATAACTTGTCTAAAGCACTATAAACATTACCAGAAAAATTTCTTAAAAAAACCTGGATCTTTATACTCGGTTTTCTTATTGAGCTAACTCAGCTATAGAAACAACTAAAAACCTTTTGGCATTACCAAGACCTTCTGGTTCTCCACCTTTATTACACTCCAATTCCTTTTTTCTTTTAAGGGGGATCAAAATTTGTCTAGGAATTTAAAAACGGGCCTATTGGGGCTCGTTTTCAGTATATCGTCGGCATGGGTCTTCCCAAACCTTCATTTTTACAGGAAACTTGTATCTATTTTTTTACTATTTTATCCGGATGATCACTATTAATCGTAACTCTTTGTGCAAGTTCCTCTATTTCAGCAGAATCATAAAAATGATATCCTTTTGCCGTCGTTTGGGCCGCAACGTACATTGCAGCAGCTACTTTGTTTGCTTCTATTGCACGATATGGACGTAAAGGGCCTACAAAGACAAATTTTGCAAAAGTACTTAGCAGCCCAGAAATCTTTTCACCTGCCCTGAATTCCTTTCGTTCTCCAAGAAGTAAGGAAGGACGGAAAATATGTACAGTATTCAATGCCAGATGTTGTAGTGTACCTTCCACATCACCTTTAACACGGCTGTAGAAGAACTTTGATTTGGAATTGGCACCCATGGCCGTTATGACGAGTATTTTTTCAACATTGGATGTCTTTGCCAATCTAGCTGCTTCAATTACATAGTCATAATCCACTTTACGAAATGCTTCCTTCGATTTAGCCTTTTTAATAGTTGTACCCAAACAAATGAACACATCGGTGACTTTGAACAAATCGGCATACTTGGATAAATTATCGAAATCCACAACATGTCCTATGCATTTGGGATAGGCGAGTTTCAGTGCCCTTCTTGTCAGCAAATGGATTTCACTATAGATTTTGCTTTTGCCTAGCTCTTTAACCAACTGGGTGCCTACCATACCTGTAGCGCCTAAAATCAATGCCTTCTTATTAGTCATGATTTCCTTCTTTCTATAATTAGCTTTTCAATCAACCATTTCCTTTTTAACTAACCTAGCTTAATAGGACTAAGATAAATGATTCACTTGATTGAAATCATCAATTATCCAAGAATCAACTTCAAATCTAATCGTACTCAAACATGCATTGAACAAGCGCATTTCGTTGGATACGATTGACTCATTTGACATCAAGCGTAAAATAAAATGAATGACGGCTCCATGTGCAACAAGTATAACTTTCTTCTCAGGATACTCCTTCTGAATTTCCTGGAGCCCATTCATCAGCCTGTTTCGTAGAGATTCCTGATTTTCCTGACCAGGATAATCTTTATCCCTGAATGCAGACTTCCTTTCCGCTGCAGTCATTCCTTCAGCGACGCCAAAATTCTTTTCAATGAATTCCATTTTTTCAATAACCGGGACTTCAATATAGTGCGAAATGATATCCGCCGTCTCCCTTGCCCTCTTCAGGGGGCTTGTAATAATTACATCCCAATCATCTTTTGACAAAAATTCACCACATTGCCCTGCCTGTATCTTTCCAAGTTCATTTAAAGGAATATCAGTCTGCCCTTGCAGCTTTCCTAGTGCATTCCAATCTGTTTGACCATGCCGCACTAAACAAATAGTAGTAATTGTCCTCAAACCCCTCTAAGTAGATTGTTATTTTCTCACTTCTTCAATGATGGAATGTCCTTCAGTCCGTTCGAGATCTGACCATTTCCATTTTTCATGCAAGCGCAACCTTCCATCAGGCAGCATTTCAGGGGTGGAAAGGCAGCTGCCTCCTCTAATTTCCCCTTTTTCATTGATATGATTATACCTGAATTCCAGAGTTCCATCCAGATTGACCAGCCCTATTAAAGTCCCTTTAACAATCTCTCCCCCCTGATAACTTGCTGAAAGAATTGAGCCGTCTTGTGAATAGTGGAAGGTAGTGTTTCCTGACACTTCTCCATTTTCAGAATTGATTTTAGCTTTGAATATCCGACCATCATAATTAAACATCATCATTCCCCCATATGAATTAATAAGGATAATGATACCAAATTAATTAAAAAAAGAATATTGAAAAATCTTATGGGATTTTTAATTCTGTGTCCATGGAAATGACACAAAAAATACATAATATTCCCCATTGAATTCCCCTATTATGATGTGGTTATATTAGGGAAGATGTTACTTATGGAATGAACAATCTCCATTTGAAACGTCTAATCAAACTGGAAGATTTTGGTGAGGTGCTCAAGTGAAAGAAATACTTCTGATTCTACTATTACAACTTATTTATGTTCCGATTTACACATTGCGAACCATTTTCTTAGTGAAAAATATTACCATACTCGCCTCAATACTGGGTATCGCAGAAATGTTAATATACGTTTTTGGATTATCCCTCGTATTTGGCGGTGACCAAAGCATACTCGCCATGGTTGTATATGCAGTCGGTTTTGGAATCGGAATAATTTTTGGTACGAAAATTGAGCAAAAACTTGCCATCGGCTTTATTAATGTAACCGTTAATACTCAAACCAAAAATGAACATTTGGTAGATACATTGAGGAACAACGGATTTGGTGTAACTCTTTATACGGGCGAGGGCAGGGATAGCAACCGTTATCGTATGGAAATCCTGACCAAACGCAATCGGGAACAAGAATTGATAGCAACCGTTGAAAAGTTTGAACCAAAGGCTTTTATCATTTCATATGAACCACGTTATTTTAAAGGTGGATTTTTATTGGATCGGTTGAAAAATAAAGCAAGCTGAAAATGAATAGCAAAAGCCCATCTTATTAAGATGGGCTTTTGCTTTATTTCGTTTTAGATTTTCTTATTCTCACTGCCCTCGTTACCGGTTGTTTTTTAATCCACTTTAAATATTTTCTTAATGCTTCATCATCTTTTAACAAAAGCACGGTATTTAGTCGGATGGCCAGTTCTCGGTTTGAATACAGTGCGTGAAGTTGTTTGTGGCAAGATTTACAGAGATAGGCTATCGGTAAATGGCTTCCGCCTAATTCTCTAGGTGTTAAATGATGGATGGTCAGTTCTATCTCATCCCTATCACAAAGCTCACATGTACCTATCATTTCATTACTCGGCCATTATGGCTTAACGGATTTTCCTTCTTCAACAATATGAAACATCAAATGGGCAAGATGATGGATTGGTCCGTACTCTTCATTGTCATCATCTTCTTCATCCTCCACTTCCACTTCATCCATCCCTTGTAAATAAAGTGCCATGAACTCATAAAAATCATTTTTAGTAAAGGAGTAACAATCACTTGGATCCTGATTATCTTCTTCATACTGTAAAACTAGATGGGATAGATCACCCTCATCATTTTCAGCATCAAAAAATACGAAATAACCGATATTTGTATCCAGTTCAAATAACCTGCGAAAACCGCGTGATGTTGCTTTTTCAAACTCAGCCGACGTCAATTTTTGCACTTGCATGCTGTCTACATTATCTTCTTGATGAAAGCCCACGATAAATGTGTTCATAATCAAACCTCCTGTTGAATATGGATAACCATTAGTATCCCCATTTAACCGAATTTATTCCATTTAGAGGTTTGTTTCCAAAACGACCGGGCAATGATCGCTGCCCATGACATCGCAGTGAATGTTTGCCTCTATTAAAGATTCCGCCAGACGTTTTGAAACAATGAAATAATCGATTCTCCACCCAATATTCCGCTCCCTGACTTTTGCCATATATGACCACCAAGTATAAGAGCCTTCCTGGTCTGGATAAAAATGACGAAATGTATCGATAAACCCTGAATCAAGTAATTCAGTCATCTTTCCACGTTCTTCATTTGTAAAACCGGAATTCCCTATATTGGGTTTTGGGTTTTTCAAGTCGATTTCCTGGTGTGCGACATTGAGGTCGCCACAAAAGATAACCGGCTTCACCAAGTCCAGTTCCTTAAGATATTTTATCATCTCATCTTCCCATTCGAGACGGTAATTCAATCTTGATAAATCCCTTTTTGCATTGGGGGTATAAACATTCACCATATAAAAACTCTCGAATTCCAGTGTTATGATCCTGCCTTCCGGCTCCTCATCCAGCTCTCCTACACCATATTTCACTGAAAGCGGTTTTTCCTTCGTGAAAATGGCTGTACCTGAATATCCTTTTTTCAGTGCATAATTCCAATATTGATGGTATCCTTCCAACTCAAGTGAAATCTGACCTTCTTGAAGCTTAGTTTCTTGAAGGCAGAAAATATCTGCATCCACATCTTTAAAGTAATCTAAAAATCCTTTTTTAACACAAGCTCTAATTCCATTTACATTCCAGGAAACCAATTTCATAATCTCTTAAATTCTCCTTATGGCCAATTAATTTCTTTACATTTCAACTATACTATTTATCTGCTTTTTTTCCCATTAGAGTACATTCGAAAACAATCTGGCAAATGATTCTTTTGAACGTTCCAGTAAACCACGATTGTTATACCCGATAGGATCTAGTTTGTCACTATCCATCATATCCTCTTTGTAATGAGTGATGAGATCTTCAATGGTACGGCTGCCCATAAGAAAGACATTCACTTCAAAATTCAGATGGAAACTCCTCATATCCATATTTGCCGTTCCTATGGATGCCATATCACCATCTACGATAATAAGTTTCTGATGTAGAAAACCTTTTTTGTACGTGTATACCTCTACGCCGAATTGAAGCAGCTCACCGAAATAGGAGCGACTGCCATATTGGGTTAAAAACCCATCATTTACTGCCGGAACCATAACCCTGACTTGTATCCCCTTAATTGCGGCATGTTTAATTGCTGCTTTAATCGCTTGATTTGGTACGAAGTATGGACTTGCAATCCAGATTGATTTTGTGGCGTTCGTGATGAGTGAATAGTAAAAATCACTCATGATCCCCTGTTGTGTATCAGGTCCGCTTGCTACCACCTGGACAGCTCCATCCCCTTGTACCACTTTATTCTTGAATTCTGGACGTCCTTGCAATACATCTTCACCGCTGACATATTCCCAATCCAAAAGGAAAACGGTATGAAGCATATATACCGCTTCACCTTTAAGGACCATATGTGTATCTCTCCAAAAACCAATGCTTTTATTTCGGCCTAAATATTCCTCTCCTACGTTTAAACCTCCTACAAAGCCAACTTCCCCATCTATGATGATGATTTTACGGTGATTCCTAAAATTAAATTTTTGATTGAAAAAACCGTGTTTCAATGGCGAAAATGGATAGGCTTTAATCCCTGCATTTTTCATCCGTTTAACTTCATTATTTGATAGGCTTAAGCTTCCTGCCGCATCAAAAATGAATAAAACCTCCACACCATTTTTTGCTTTTTCAATAAGGATATCTATAATTTCAGTACCAAGCCTGTCGGAACGAAAAATATAGTATTCAATATGTATGAATTTCTCAGCTTTTTTTAACTGTCTTATGATTTCTGTAAACGTTTCGTTGCCATTTTTTAATACTTCCGTTTTCGACGATGTACTAATGGTGGTCTCAGATGCATTTTTGGCAAAAGCTGCGAATGATTGCTGATGATCATTCAAGAACGATAAATCTGGAGAGGATACCCGTGTAACAAGACTCTTCCATTCTTCTCGATCTTTTTTCCTTTTACTTCGGAATAAATACCCCTTTAAATAGAGCTGACCTGAGAATAGATAAAACACATATCCAAATACCGGGAAAAACAAAAGCACATACATCCATAAAAGTGTCTCGTGGGCAAATCTATTTTCGAGCATGAGTGAAAATAGGGTGATAAACATGACCAAAATATATAATCCAATAAAAAATAGCTTCACGTCGAAGCTAACTTGAGTGAACAGGATCATATAAACTGAAGCAATTAATATAAATAAAAATACAATTTCCATCCTTCTTCTTTTCATCTTTTCATTCTCCTACACAGCAATATTTTATATATAAATATCATATACCCATATTTGATGGTAAAAGAAACAAAACACTTACGAAAACAATGTTCGCAAGTGCTTTGTGTATTACCTATCCAGTTATCACTTCATGACAGGAATCAAACTTTCATACAGCTCCATATACTTTAATGACGATGATGTCCAACTGAAGTCTAACTTCATTGCATTTTCGGCCATTTTCCTCCATCTTTTCGGCTGGAATTTGTACAGACCAACAGATTGCTCAATTGTATGGAGCATATCGTGTGCATTATAATTCGTAAAACTGAAGCCATTGCCTTCACCAGTAAATTGGTTATACGGTATGACCGTATCACGAAGTCCGCCAGTTTCCCTCACTAAAGGCAGTGTACCATAACGCAGTGCCAAGAGTTGGCCGATACCACATGGTTCGAATTGTGATGGCATCAGGAATAAATCAGAACCTGCATATATCCTTCTTGCCAGCCCCTCATCAAAATATGTATGGACTGAAACCTGATTTGGATATTGGTCAGCTAAATGACGAAATGCCGATTCATATTGCTCTTCACCCGTACCTAAAAGAATGAATTGAACTCCTTGGTTCATCATTTCATGAAAAACATGGAGAACAAGATCTATTCCTTTTTGATCAACAAGCCTAGTTACCATTGATAAAACCGGTACGTCATCATTGACAGGAAGACCCAGCGATTCCTGTAGCTGACGTTTATTCTCCATCTTACCCTCATAAGAATCGAATGGAACAGCAAGATGTTCATCTGCTGCAGGATTATATTCCTCATAATCGATTCCGTTGATAATCCCTTTAAGGTCACCATTTCTCTTACGTAAAAACCCATCCAGATTTTCCCCGAAATAAGGTATCTGAATTTCTTCCGCATAACTTGGGCTTACCGTTGTGACTATGTTAGAAAAAGCCAGGCCCGCTTTCAAATAACTTACATTCCCATGAAATTCAAGACCATCGATATTAAAATATAACTCACTCAAATCGAGTAATTCAGCTAATACAGCTTTAGGATAAACTCCTTGATAGCGTAAATTATGTATCGTAAATATCGTTTTAATATCCTGATAGAATGGATGGTTATGATAATGGGCTTTCATCAAAACGCTGACAAGGCCCGTTTGCCAATCATGGCAGTGTATAACATCCGGTTTTTCTTCCAAATAGGGTAATGCCTCTAAAATTGCACGGGAAAAGAAGGCGAACCTTTCGCCATCATCGAAGAAACCATAACTACCATGCCTTTTGAAATAATATTCATTATCCAGAAAATAATATGTAATTCCGTTAGCAACAAGCTTTTCGATGCCACAAAATTGCTGGCGCCAACCAACTGGAACTTCAATACTCGTCATATGTTCCAATTCCTGTTTGAATTGGTTAGGAAGATCCCCGTATTTAGGTAGGATGACACTTACATGGACTCCCTGTTTTTTCAGCGCTTTCGGGAGCGCGCCTATAACGTCTCCGAGCCCTCCCGTTTTTATAAAAGGGGCGCATTCTGAAGCAGCAAATACAACATTCATTGCCGCACCTCCTCTATTAAATTACTTCCGCTTTTTTTATTACAGTAGGCTGTTTTAAACCAATTACTGATTTTTCACTAGTAACTCTCACTTCTTTATCAGTTATGATATTTTCAACGATGGCTCCTTCTTCAATCACGCCTTTTTGCATGATGATGCTATTTCTTACTATCGCACCCTTTTTCACCTTTACACCACGGAAGAGTATACTGTTTTCGACAATCCCTTCAATATCACAACCGTTGGCTATCAATGAATTGGTAACCTTCGAAGAACTTGAATATTTGGTCGGTGCCTCATGTTTGATTTTCGTATAAACATCCCAAGTATTCCCGAAGAAAGAACGAATTACCGAAGGGTTCAGGAAATTCATATTACTGGCATGAAAGCTTTCAATGGAATGGATGAATGGCATATCACCAGTAAAGTTATAACCTTTAACGGTAAAACGATGAAGATTTGCTTTCACAGCGTCTTTCAAAAAGTCATATTCCCCACTGGCAACACAGCTTTTGATCAAGTTCACCAATAGCGTTTTACTTATGATGAAGGTTTCTAGACAAACATGGTCACCAGGTCTAGGGATGGTATAAAAGCTAATGTCAGTTATGTCTTCATCCGAATCTACCGAGCAGGTGTGATAAATTGGTTTTTCAATCAATTCCCCTACATAATCCTTATATACCACCGTGATATCCGCTTTATGTTTTTTGTGATAATCAAGCACTTCATTAAAATCCAATTTGCATACATGGCTTCCTGGGGAAATGATGACAGTATCTGCCTCTGCACGTTCGAAAAAGCTGAGATGATCATAAAATTGCTTCATATCGCCTGTTACCGTTTCATCCGGATGGATAGGGGGCAAGATGTATAAGCCTCCTGAACGCCGATCCAAGTTCCATTCTTTACCTGAGCCAAGATGATCCATAACTGAAAGATACTTTTCTTTTGGAAAAACGGCTACTTTTGATACATCTGCATTAATGAAATTCGACATAGTAAAGTCAATCAAGCGGTAGCGTCCACCAAATGGCACAGATGCCACATTACGGTGAGCAGTCAGATCTTTTAAATGTTGTCTTTCATTGATTAAGTTAATAATACCCAACACATTTTCCATAGCATCTTCCCCTTTTTCTAGTTAAGAGTGATCTTTTTTTTGTTTGGATTGAGAATGGTCTGATTTTCACCAATTAAGGTAATATCGGATGTAACAGCTGAATCGCCAACTACGGCACCATCTTCTATAACACAATTACTGGCTATGATGCTTCTTTCTATATGAACGTTTTCACCAATCGTGACATTAGGCATGATGACTGAATCTTTTATGGTTGACCCATAGCCCACCTGTACATTATAGGATAAAACCGAATGTTCAATGTTCCCATGAATCATGCATCCTTCATTGATAAGCGACTGACTGACCTCGGCATCCGGTGATATATATTGCGGCGGATGATTTGCATTGCGTGCAAAAATTTTCCATTGCTGATCATCCAACTGGAAATTTGGTGTATCCTCCAATAAGTCCATATGTGCCTGCCAAAGGCTTTCGACCGTTCCAACATCTTTCCAATAATCATTAAAACGGTAGGCATATAGCTTCTTTCGATCTTCTAGCATTTTTGGAATGATGTTGCTGCCAAAATCATTGGAAGAATTTTCGTCTTTTTCATCATTGATTAAATAACGTCTTAGGGTTTTCCAATTGAAAAGGTAAACTCCCATGGAAGCGAGGTTACTTTTTGGATACTTTGGTTTTTCGTCAAATTGTGTGACTTTATCATCATCATTGGTATTCATGATTCCGAAACGACTTGCTTCCTGCCACGGCACTTGAATGACCGCTATTGTTGCCTCTGCATTTTTTTCAATGTGATAATCCAGCATCTTACTGTAGTCCATCTTATAAATATGGTCACCAGAGAGAATCAGTACATGTTCCGGATCATAGTTATCAATGTATTGGATATTTTGATAAACAGCATTTGCCGTCCCTTTATACCATTCACCGCCTTCTTTCCCTTGATAAGGGGGAAGTACGGAAACTCCGCCAACATCCAAATCAAGGTCCCAAGCTTTGCCATTACCAACATAATCATTTAGAATCAATGGCTGGTATTGGGTCAGTACCCCAACCGTATCTATACCAGAATGAGTGCAGTTACTTAATGGAAAATCGATGATTCTATATTTACCGCCAAAGGGAACAGCTGGTTTTGCCAAACCAATCGTCAATTCACCTAACCTTGAACCCTGGCCTCCTGCCAATAACATTGCTATCCATTTTTTCGCTCCCATTATTCGGTCACTCTCCCCCGTCTTTTTTTTGTTTGCTTCATAAAAATAGAAATGCCTAATGGAGGTACAGTTATTTCCATGCTGTATGGTTGATTATGGTATGGTATCTTTTTGACATTAATGGGTTCTTCATTGATCTGACCCGATCCTCCGAAAGCTGCTGAATCACTGCTGAAAACTTCTATATATTTGCCTTGGGATGGTACACCTATTTGATAGTGAGCATGAGCCTGTGCAGAAAAATTACAGACAACAATGCAATAATCGCCTTTGCGTTTACCTTTTCTCATAAAGGTGATGATACTTTGTTCACTATTGTTCGGATCGATCCATTCAAAACCTTCCTGGACATGATCCAGTCTCCAAAGGGAGGAAGTTTGGCTGTAAAAATCCTGAAGGGTACGGAAGTAATATGCCATCTTTTCGTGGGATTCATATTCCAAAAGCAGCCAATCCAATTGTTCCTCATCTTTCCATTCTATGAATTGGCCAAATTCTCCTCCCATAAATAGAAGCTTCTTTCCAGGATGCGTCATGAAATACCCAAAAAGTAACCGTAAATTTGCAAACTTCTGCCAATAGTCACCTGGCATTTTATTCAATAATGACTTCTTGCCATGAACCACTTCATCATGTGAAAAGGGCAAGACGAAATTTTCTGAAAAAGCATAGAAAAATGAAAAGGTTAAGAGGTTATGATGATATGGCCTTTCATTTGTTTCAAGTTTCATATAACGAAGGATATCGTTAGTCCATCCCATATTCCATTTGTAATTAAAGCCCAGGCCGCCTATATCGGTAGGAGAAGTTATAAGTGGCCGGTCTGTCGCTTCTTCTGCCATCATTAATGCATTGGGAAATTTCTTGAAAACCACTTCGTTAAGTTTTTGTAAAAATTGTATGGCTTCCAGGTTTTCCTCACCGCCAAACTGGTTTTTCAGCTTGACCGGCAATGGATTATCATGATTCAAGTAAACCATTGACGATACCGCATCGACACGGACCCCATCAATATGGTATACATCCATCCAAAACATTACATTTGATATAAGGAAACTGATTACTTCTGGTTTAGTAAAATCAAAATTGTATGTCCCCCATAACGGGCGATCTGCTCTCGTGTAATCAATTGGTTCATAGAGAGGTGTACCATCAAAACGGGAAAGTCCATGCGCGTCTTTACAAAAATGGGCGGGAACCCAGTCAAGGATTACTCCTATGCCCTTTTGGTGGCAAAGGTTAATTAAATATTTAAAATCTTCCGGTGAACCGTACCGACTGTTTACGGAATAATAACCCGTGACCTGGTATCCCCACGATTTATCAAAAGGGTGTTCCATTATGGCCATGATTTCAATATGTGTAAAACTATTATCAATCACATATTCAACTAATCTATCAGCCAATTCACGGTACGAATAAAATTCACCATCTTCTTTCTGTTTCCATGTTCCTGGGTGCACTTCATAAATGGACATGGGTTTTTGATAAATGTTTTCCTTTTTCCTATCGGCTATCCACTTCGAATCTTGCCATTCAAAATTATCCAGCCTTTTAATGACCGAAGCAGTATTTGGTCTGACCTCCGAATAAAAGGCATATGGATCGGCTTTTAGGATACGTTTATTTCCGGGTGTATGTATTTCATATTTATAGAGTTCCCCTTCTTGTAATCCTGGTACGAACAACACCCAGATACCTGAACGCTCGATCCGTTTCATCTCATGATCTTTTCCGTCCCAATTATTAAAATTACCGACTACTGAAACTTGCTTGGCATGGGGGGCCCAAACGGTGAAGCGTACTCCTTCATTACCTAATGTTGTCACAATGTGTGCCCCAAGCATTTTATAGCTTTCATAAAGGGTGCCTTCATGAAACAAATACAAATCGAAATCGCTTGGATAAATCTCTTGTAGCTGGTCAATAATTGTACTCAATAAAACCCCTCCATCAGTATTAACTCGATAGTATTTTACCCATCCTTCCCCAGTTATTATATATATTCGATGAAAATGATATTAATCCTTCAAATGGAGGTGAAGTTATTGTTATAAATAGCCGTTTTTTTGTAAATTTAAACACTTTTTTAAAGAAAAAAGACATTTATTGTAAAAATATTATTATACCAAGAAAAACTCTTCCCTTTTTTTAGGAAGAGTTTTAAGGTATCCAGTATGAATGCTTCATGTTATTTGTTCAGTTCGAATCATGGAAGTCTTCGTCAAGAATAAATAGGATAATGAGACTGACCATGCCAAAGGAGTATTCCCGTTTGGTATATTACTGCCTCCAATATATAACTCAGGAACTTCCCAATTTTCCGGAATGATCATTTTTGTTTTATATATATATTCATTAACTTTGTTCATCATGCCAAGTTCAAGGTAGCATAAGCCCAACCATGGAAGCCCGAAACACCATTCCGCTTCTTGACCGTCATTATAATAAAGGTCCTTCTCATATCTAATGCAACCATTTGTTCTTTCCAGTCTCTCTGTGACATTCTTCAATATTTCAAGTGCTATTTCACGGTCTACCAGCCGATACGGATAAATCAACGATAAAAGGGCTAAATCCGTCTCTTTTGTATAACTTTCCCTTGGAAGCAGGAAACGAAGTGTTTCTTCTCCCTTTTTAATCAGTTCTTCCTTGACGTTTACCAGCATTTTGACCGAATTCAATCCAGCAACACATGCACCTATGCTTGAAGCGTGGATTTCTATATTTTCTTCCCACATCCCGTTATCTTCCGACTGCCAATATTGCAGGCATTCCAAGTAATTGACCAGCTTTTGGACAATTTCTAAATCACGTTGGTTTCTTATCACCTTTTTACCATGCCTATATCCTTCACCGACACCCCATAAAAAGGCACCTACCGCATCATTTTGGGCATGCCCCCACTCATCGGGCAGTTCTTTAAGCTCAGTGGAATACCTTGCATGGATATGTTCAAATAGAAACTGGGGTTTCTGCACCGTATGAATATCTATCTTCCACTCATAGGTTTGAAATAAGTCGAATAAAGCATGATATGCTTTTTCGTAACGATTGGACGGATCATTTATAAAAGGTATTACTGTATAAACGACATCCCTTATCCAGACATAATTATAATCATCGGAAACGCTTGCAGTATATGCACCATTAGGAAGCCGCATGCGATCAAGAACCTCTAGGGCACCATTAACATTCATCAATTGAGCACCTCCATAGTTATTTGCTTATTCCCATTGTAGACAGACTCCCGTTTTCTAAACGTTGGTTGTTTCATTTTCAATTAGAAGCGCTTTCATTTCTGCTAACCAAAACGACCTTTCAGAAGTACATTCACCCTAGTTTATGTAATCACTGGCCTTTTTGATAATCAAGCTTCCAATGTTCATTAAAAAGCGTCATTTGCCTAACGGTAACGAACTCAAAAAGTTGCGGTTTATGAAATATGTACTTGGGAAATAAAAACCCAGTAATGGCAAGCCATTACTGGTTATATCGGCCTATCATTAAAATGTTTAGTAATGATTAAAAGAAATTTCGTAATTTCATAAAGGAAAGCAAGCCAATCATAACCGTACCCAATATCTTCTCGTAAAAACGGCAACCAGAAAAGCTGGAAAAGCTGCGGCCAAATTCAACCCATTATCCTAAAGTGAAAAGACCTGTTATATGTGCAAACAGCGCCGCCATTAAGGCCGCTTGCTCATGCTTTAGCATTCGATGCCCCATTCAGGTACTAAGAGCGACAAAGGAACGATTCTAGGTATGAAAGCATCTACGACCCTGTTAGCAAAACCGATACTTAGGTATCCCATAAAATAGGTATACAATCCTTTACTCCTTGGCAAAAGCCTTCACCTTCATTGACCTCTGAAAAAAGCCATCGCTTTTCCATTCCATTATCCTGACTCATATAATTTCACCGTAGTTTTAATAAGTTTCTTCAAGTGCTTTTCAGCTGGCCAAGCAGAATGGGCAACTCACTATATATTTCGATGATCTCATTTATCGGCATTCTAACTAAACCGCTGGAAGAAGGGGCAACGAATTCCATGGTCTCACTGGATGTAGGTTCTTCTTGCAGCCCCCAAGAGATTTTTCGTAATTGACGATATTCCTGATAGACACCCTTGCCTACAAAACAGACAAGTTTAGGTTTATACTTTTTTATTTTCCTTTCTAATTGTTTCCTTCCTTTTATGTACTCATCTTTAGTGATATCGTCCGCTCCTTTTGTAGGCCTGGAAACGATATTGGTAAAACCATAACCTAAATCCAGTAATGACGAGTCTTCAGTCGGTTCATATTTCCTTGGTGTCAGCCCGGACTCGAAGAGGATTTTCCAAAAGCGATTGTTTGGATTCGCATAATGATGACCAGTCTCACCTGAACGAATGCTCGGATTGAAACCTACGAACAAAATATCCAAATTTTCCTTTAAATGATCAGAGATGCCTTCCATTTTAAAACTCCTTTTCAAATTTGCTATTTAATCATTGTACAAAACTGAAAAATATTTAACTACCTTTAAAAACTAAAATAACGGTTTAAATGGATGAACGATGATGGCTCCATAATATGGGTGAAGACCTGACAAATTGTATATTGAAGTCCTATAGCTCCTAAAACATTACGTTCGCATTCACCGGACACACTACCAGAAATTAGCTATGAAAAGGATACCACAGCAGCAGGTAAAGATTTTTTTCCAAGGAATAAATTGATAAACCGATTTTTCCGATGTCCCGGCATAAAGCAAAAATCTGCATGCTTTTCAAAGCTTGCAGGGATTTAAATTAAAGGATATCCGCGATTTTCATGTACTCATCGTCGGAAATGACAGACAGCTGAAGGACATTAAGAATGTAGCTGAGTGCATTCAATTTGCCCATTCATTTACTGGTAGTGAACTGAAGACCAATTGTAGGCACGGAGACAAGCGAAAGACCCGTTATTTCTGGTGGAAATAACGGGTCTTTCGGGACGCTGAATTATCCTCCATCAATCAAATGCTGATATCCAAACAGGCAGGGATTTAAATTCGATAGAGTAAAAGTAATAGTTCCCTAGGAAAGCAAAAAAGGGTAATGAATCTATTAAATGAGATCAAGATCCTTTATTAAAACCGCACCAAATTTATAGTCGGAATTCCATTTGGCAAAAGACTTTACTCGTAGGTACATACATACCTACGAGTTTATTTACGCATCGGAATATGCTTCTTGTGTACATTCGCTTCTTTCAAACTCGGGAATCAGGAAACATTCTGGCGGTGTTCGATATGATCATGTTTTCTCGCATTGGCCATCTTATTGATGGTAAGAAGAATTCCAGAAAACCATATTATGACGATGCCAGTATAGATGTATATATGGGCTTCAATCGGAATCCATGTAGCTAATAATGTTCTTACATTGATTAAGATAATGAAACCGCCCACTAAAACACCCATTAATTGAGCAGGAAGCATCCTGACGAGCCAGGCTGCAATTGGTGCGGCAACCACTCCACCAATTATCAACGCTACGACCCAAAGCCAATTGACAGCTTCCCATCCAAGAGAAATGATAAAGCCAAGACTTCCAAAGAAAGCAATGGCAAATTCACTCGTATCTACAGTTCCTACAGCTTTTCTCGCCGTCATGCCTTTTTTTGACAATAAAACAGGTGTTGCAATCGGTCCCCAACCGCCTCCGCCTGTTGCATCACAAAAGCCTGCAAAAAGGCCTAACGGAATGGATTGTTTTGCGGTCAATGGCCTTACGGTTTCATTTTCCTTTGACGGTTTAAAAATAAATAAAAAGCGGAATAAAACGTATACACCAAGACCAAATAAAAATATGGCAATATACGGTTTTGCTAATTCGGCTGGCAGGTTACTCAGAAAACATGCACCTACAAATGCACCTATAGAACCTGGAATGATCAAGCGATAGACCATATTTTTATCCACGTTCCCAAACTTTATATGTGAAGCTCCGGATACTGCTGTTGTCACTACTTCCGATAAATGAACGGATGCTGATGCAACTGCAGGGGCAATCCCGAATGTCAACAATAAGGAAGTGGAACTCACTCCATACCCCATTCCAAGCGAACCATCAATTAATTGGGCTAAAAACCCGATAAAGGCCAAAACGATTAACTTTTTCATGACATTCCCCTTTTTTCACTAAAATAGAACCTATATCATCGACCCGATGGTACCGTTTGCCTGTATAAATCATTTAGATTTCCTTTAAGACACAAAGAGGCACCTAACCAAAATGAAATGACATGTTGGTTAGGTGCCTTCAGTTTTTCTGATCAGCCCAATGATATATTTTCTTCAGCTTCTACTGGTAAAAGCCTAGCTAAAAAACGATATCTTTCTTTTAAGGAATATTTATAAATATCCTCTATTGAATCTTTCAATAATTTAGATTTTTCTTCTTTTGAAAATGACCCATTCTTTATAATCATTCTTGCTTCAAAAAGGAATTCAAGATATTCTTCATATGATTCATCATATACTTTACCTAGGTCATTCCGTATTTTTTTTGCGAGCGTTGGACTTGCTCCATTGGTAGAAACACTTATGGAAAGCATGCCTCTATTCAATGTGGCCGGTATATGAAAATTGCCCAACTCATGATTGCTGATTACGTTAACCAACTGACTTTCGGATGCGTTCTCGTAAACTCGTTCATTTACTTCAGTAGAATTGGTAGCAACAATGATTAAAAATGCATCTTTATAGTCAGTTTCTTCCACTTCTTTAAGTAAGACCCGAATCTTACCTTCTTTCTCCAACACTTGAAAACTTGTGCATATTTCGGGGCTTACGACGGTAACTTCAGCACCAGCTTCCAATAACGGGCCCGCTTTAAAGTAAGCTATTTTACCACCGCCGATGATGACACACTTTCTGTTCTCGATATTAAGCGTAATTGGATACATAGGCTGCCTCCCCACTCACTTCATGAATTCGTTCCGAAATTGCTTGTTCAATCTTTGGGTGATAACCTAAATATCGGCAAAGTATGATTCTTTGCTTCCCCTTTTTTTGGATCTTTTTTATACTATTTTCAATCGACTTCATTAAGAGACCTGTAAACAATAGGTATGGAATGATAAATACTTGGTTTGATCGAGATTCCACCGCAAATTCCAACGCTTCTCCAAAGCTTGGTGTGGCAGCCGTCAAATAACACTCTTGCACCCGTATTTTTGGAAACCTGTTCCTTAGCAAATCGGCCAATCGAGACAAATCCCTTTTCACGTCGGGATCACTGCTGCCCCTTCCAACCAATAATACCAAGGAACCCTCCGTAACACTTACATTTGTTTCCTCCAACCGTTCCACTAAAATATCAACCATTTTCTCGCTGACACCAATCGGCCTTCCGTATCTCAAGTCAACGGCAGGGTACCGTTCTTTCATTTTATTCAATATGACTGGAATATCATGTTTTGCATGTACAGCTGTCAGCAATAGAACTGGAATGGCCAATATTCTCGTCGCACCTTTTTGAATGCATCGTTCGTAGGCCTCTTCAATCGTAGGAGTTTCCAATTCCAAGAAGCAATACTCTTGAATGGAATATGGCTGTGCTTGCATACAAACTTTAATAAAATCAATGGCTTGGGCTGAAGCTTCTTTAACACGGCTGCCATGGCAAATATATAAAATGGCTTCCATTAAAAGGCCTCATTCGTCAACAAATTTTCGGTTTGTTTTCCTTCAAACCATTTGATTTTTTCCCGTAAATTAACGACATCTCCCACGACTATCATGCAAGGATTCGAAATTTGTTCGTTATTGGCGGTTTCCACTACTTTAGCCAACGTACTGACAGCTGTTTTTTGCGTTGTTAATGTACCCCAATGAATAAGGGCTACCGGAGTCTCTGGGCTTTTTCCGTGTTCCAAAAGTTTTCCTTGAATATATGGCAGGTTTTTAACACCCATATAAATGGCTAATGTATCGATTCCTTTTGCAAGGGATTCCCACTTGATATTATCCTCTTCATCTTTTTTTCGATGACCGGTAACAATTGCAAATGATGACGCATGGTCCCTATGTGTAACTGGAATTCCAGCATAGGCTGTAGCGGCGATTCCAGCCGTAATTCCAGGTACGATTTCAAAACTTACGCCACTTTTGGCAAGGGCTTCCGCTTCCTCACCGCCTCTTCCAAAGACGAATGGATCGCCGCCTTTCAAACGGGTGACTATTTTTCCCTTTTTTGCATATTTAACGAGGAACCGATTGATGGTATCCTGCTGCAACAAATGATAATCCGGCAGTTTACCGCAATTAATCAGCTCGACACCGTCTTTTGCATGATTCAAAAGTTCTTTATTGACAAGTCGATCATATAAAATGACATCAGCTTCTTGGATGCATTTTAATCCTTTTAATGTAATTAAATCTGGATCTCCGGGACCGGCTCCTACTAGATATACTTTCCCCATTTTTGCATCCTGCCTTCCCTTAGAGAATTGTTTCGAATTCCGATAAAACGAAACCTGCTCCATTTTTAATTTTCCTTTTTTCATATAATGAGATGTCATCCACTTCAGGCATTTTCAAATAATGCTTTTCCAGCTCGATATCAACAAGTTCAAACGCCTTTTCATCTGAATCGGCAACAATGATGACATGAATTGGTTTTTCCTTGATAGTGACTTCAAAACGGTATAGATTCATGGAATGCTTACCTTCCCCTATTAAACGGCCACTTCCGCTAATATATCATCAAGTTTACTTTGTAATTCGTCTACCCCTACCCTTTCCACAAAATCGAGAAAGGTTTCGGATTGTAGTTTTGTTTCTTTGAAAAATAGGATCATTTCTTTCAGAACATGATGGAGTTTTTCAGCTTCCACTTTTCCTTTAAGCTTTTCATTGAACTTCCCGCCCTCATTCAGCGTTCCTCCAACGTATATCTCAAAAGCCTCGACCATCTTTTTATCCTGGTTTTTCATTTTTATGCCTTGCAGCCCTATTTCAGCGATGGCTCTTTGACCGCAATTATTCGGACAGCCGACCATATGCATCCTTACAGGCACATCGAGATCTATTTCCTTGTCCAGTGATTCAGAAATGGTCCTCATTCGGTTTTTCGTTTCAACTAGAGCCAGGTTGCAATACTCGATGCCTGTACACGAAACGGAATACCCAATGAATTTCTTTGGTTGATATGGAAATCTTTCGAAGATGGATTCCTGCTTTAATTCCTCAAGTTTTGCATCCGGCACATTAGGAATGATTAGATTTTGAGAATTACAGTTGCGGATTTCACCATTTCCATATTTTTTTGCAAGTTCGGCAAACTCGATTACTTCGTCTGGGTTTAGACGACCAACTGGTATATTGACGCCAACATAGTTCAGACCATCTTGCTTTTGTTTATGGATGCCGTAGAAATACCCTGCATTCCATCCCTTCACCGCACTTTCTCCCTTATCAGGAAGCGGACCGGTGTATTCCATCAATTTTTCCTTGAATTGTTCAGGACCCCAGTCAGCGACAAGAAATTTCAAACGTGAGCGATGACGCTTTTCACGGTACCCAAAGTCACGGAATATCGTCGTGATGGCGGCAGCCACTTCCACAGTTTTTTCAGGTAAAATGAATAATTCAAGTTCTTCTGCCAGCATCGGAACGGAGGAAAGCCCACCCCCTACTTTTACGTGAAAACCGACTTCCGTTACTCCATCCATTACTTTAGTAGCTGGATTGAATGAAACACAGTTGATTTCAGCATTTGAAGCATTATGGATATTGGCACTTATGGACATTTTATATTTCCTCGGAAGGTTCGAATAGTCTTCGTTAAGGCGGAAATACTCAAATACATCATAAAGTACCTCGCGTGTATCAAAAAGTTCATCAGGATCGATGCCTGCCAATGCATTACCGATGATATTACGGGTTATATCACCACAAGCCCCAGCCGTAGTCATTCCAACCTTTTCTAAACGGTTCAATATGTCCGGGACCTGTTCGATGGTCAGCCAATGGAATTGAATGGCTTGACGGGTTGTAATGTCATATACGTCCCTCCCGTAATCTTTAGCGATGTTAGCTAGAGTTATTTGTTGATCATAAGTCAGGATACCTCCGGGAATAACGACTCGCATCATCCAATAACCAGCTTCTTTTGGCCGTTGCAGGTATAAACCTGCCCACTTGAACATATCCCATTTCTCTTTAGGGATGGAATCAAACCCATTTGCTGCGTAATGTGGAATATCATCAAATATCTTCAAGCCGTCTTTTTCCAATTTCCAGATTTCCGTTTTATTTTTAGCGATTAGTGGATTTTCCGACCAAAATTTCTCGTAAACCATTACATTTCCTCCTTGATTAAATCGCTTTCTTTGCTGTTAAATAGCCGATTACCTGTTCAACGCACTCTTCAATGCTGTATTGGTCGGATTCTAAAATGATTTCCGGTTGTTCAGGTTCTTCGTATGGAGAGTCGATTCCGGTAAAATCTTTAATGATGCCTTTACGGGCCTTGTCATAAAGCCCTTTTGGATCACGCACTTCGCACTCTTCGATCGGACACTTTATGTATACTTCAATAAACTCCCCTTCTTCGAGTAAATCACGTACAATTTGCCGATCTGCCCTGAAAGGTGATATGAAAGCGGTCAATACGAACTGCCCACTATCCACGAATAACTTGGAAACCTCACCAATCCGCCTAATATTCTCGGTTCTATCTTCCTCAGAAAAACCTAAATCTTTATTTAAGCCATGGCGGATATTATCACCATCCAAAACATAACTTCGAATATTCCGATTGTATAACTCTTTAGCGACCGCGTTTGCAATCGTTGATTTTCCGGAACCCGATAGTCCTGTAAACCATAGAACCGTGCTTTCATGGCCGTTCTGCTTCCGTCGGTGCTCCTTGGTCAATGACGTCTCATGCCATGTGACATTCGTACTTTTACTCATTTGATAATCCCCCTCTTATGTGATCCTTCCATTTATGTCCAATCAGTTATAAACTTCATTTTTTTTTAGACCTTCGATCAACACCTCGATGACTTCCTTACGGCTAAAGGTAGCTGGAGGAATTTCCCCATTACGCAACATTTCCCTTACCTTCGTTCCAGACAGGATGACATGGTCTTCCTTGCCATGTGGACAAGTTTTAGCGGAAGCCATATTGCCACATGCTTTACAGTAAAAACTATGTTCAAAGAATAATAGCGTGATCCCTAACTCATCTGCACTGAAATTCCCAAAGATTTTTTGAGCATCGTATGTGCCATAATAATCGCCCACACCCGCATGATCACGTCCGACGATAAAATGGGTGCAACCATAATTTTTACGGACCATCGCATGGAAGATGGCTTCTCTAGGTCCTGCATAACGCATGGCAGCAGGGAAAACTGCAAGGGAGACGCGATCCTTAGGATAATATTTATCAAGCAGCACTTTATAGCTTTCCATTCTTACATCTGCCGGAATGTCATCTGATTTAGTGGCACCGACTAGAGGATTTAAGAATAAACCGTCGACGATTTCCAATGCTGTCTTTTGAATATATTCATGTGCACGGTGAACAGGATTCCTCGTTTGGAAACCGACAACCGTTTCCCATCCTTTTTCAGCGAAAGCCTTCCTTGTCTCGACTGGGTCCAAATAATGAGCTTGAAATAGCGGACGCTCTATTCTCTTGATCAACTTTATTTCCCCGCCGACATATACATCCCCGCGGTTATATAAATTTTTCACTCCAGGATGCTTCTCATCATCTGTTTGATATACCAATGTCGCTTCCAATTGCTTATCTGGAGTGTAAATATCGGAAACGGAGAGAACCCCGTAAGTTTCACCTTCATGGGTTAATGTTACTTCTTCACCTATAGTAAGGCTTTCTGCAGTTTCTTCGGTCAAAGGCAGCGTAATCGGGATGCTCCATACATGTCCGCTGCTAAGCCTCATATCCTTCACCACTGTCTCATAGTCACTTTTTGTAAAGAATCCTTTAATCGGGCTGTAGGCACCAGTGCCTATCAATTCAAGATCGCTTAAAGCAATTTCATCGATTTCGATTGACTTCGTTATTTTACTAAAATCATATTTTGGTTCCCAAAGATCGATTAATGTTCCTCCGTGCGGTAAACTGATGGTCATGCTAATTTCCCCCTATGGTTTCTATTTATTTAAGCCTATAATTTCTATTTATTTAAGATAAATGCAATCCGCATTCCGTTTTTTGAGCTCCTTGCCAACGGCCTGAGCGTAAATCATCTGCATTGAAGGCAGGTGCAGTACACGTTTTACATCCAATGCTCGGATATCCATTATCATGCAGGACATTATATGGAAGTCCATTCTTGTGGGCATAGCGCCAAACATCTTTCCATGTCCAATGTATGAGTGGGCATATTTTAACTGATTTGAACTTATTATCCTTATTGATATACTCGGTCTTAGCCCTTGTTTCGGATTGCTCCCTCCGCAGTCCCGAAAGCCAGGCTGTTGCCGATGAAAGCACATCTGTAAGCGGAACGATTTTACGGATGTTACAGCACTTATTGGAATCACTAAGCCATAATTCATCGCCATATTCCGCCGCTTGTTCCTCAAGCGTCAAGTCAGGTTTCTTCATTTCGATCAAAAGCTTCGGATATCGCTTCTTCACTTCCTCGATCAATTGGTAAGTTTCCTCAAAATGAACATCTGTATCAAGGAAAACTATTTTAGCCGAAGGATTGACCTTCGCCAATAAATCCGTAAGCACGATGCCTTCAATACCAAAACTGCAAGCATAAATCAGTTTGTCTCCATAATGGTCATTCGCCCATTGCAGAACTTCCAAAGCACCTTTTGTCTCACTGTCTGCAGGAAATACAGGGAAGTCCCCTGTATTGAAATTTTCATAGTTTATTAATGCAGCCAACTTTGTAGCCCCCTCTAAAAACTTGCTGTATCAGGTTTGAGTAACTGTTGATCAATTCCCGTTGTTATATCCCCCGGTTATTTGAATCTAGGAAAAAGAGACGAATCTAACCAATACTCTCTTTATATCAGTTAAACCCGCCTCTAGTTTTTCTAGTCAGCAGATACCTTATTTAATTCTTAGTTTTTCATTTCTTTCCATTTGAATGATTTTACCATCCTGGACAATAAGTGTAATGGATCCATATTTCATTGAATTAAGCATTTCTTGAAGTCGTTCAAAAATTTCTTCAAGCTGATTCTCTTTATCCAAACCAGTTCCTCCTTTAAGAAAATCCGCGAATATTTTATTTTAAATTTCTTAGATTTATATAATTCCATACAACCTTACATTGTTATGGTCTGCCTAAAATTTTCACAAAAAACAAAAATCTTTCCATGATGGAAAGATCGCAAGGTAAATATCTTTACCTTATCTTCCAAAATGATCAACATTTTGTTGGAGGTAGCACCTTGCATCCATCATGCAGGTTGCTGGACTTCAAAGGGCCAATTCCCTCCGTCGCTCTGGATAAGTTTTATTATTTTAAATATTAACATATATTTAATCCTTGTCAATGGAGTTTTCTTATAAAATAACTTGGTTTAATATTATGGATGAACTGTTATTTTTATACACACTATTCAATTTATGATTTTATGTTCATATAAATGCGAAAATAGACTCGTCTTTTTAGATAAAGTCTCCAAAAAAATGAGTCTATTTTCATTATTAGGCCTATTATTGACGCGTGTTATTCTAAAAAAAATTTCTAGGATTCCAGTCTTTTTATAGAAGGAATTAATTTATTGAAGTCATTAATTTCTTAACTGTATCGCTTCTACAAATTCTTGAACCTGACTCTGGACGCGATCAATTAAATGCAAATCATTGATCGGGTTTTCTGGATTCTGTTTATCTATTTCCTTATCAACAAAATAAATCCCCTGCAGCGGCTCGCCTTTTAATATTGAAATTAATGGTTTAAGCGCATAGTCAATCGCCAATAGATGCCTGTTACTTCCACCAATCATGATTGGCAGCACCGGCTTCCCCTTAAAAGCACCTTCTGGCAGCAAATCAATCAATGCTTTCAATACACCTGTATAAGAAGCCTTATAAACCGGTGAACCTATAATGACTCCTCTGGCCGCTTGAATTCTCTCTGAAAGCTTTGAGATATCCTCGCTATTATATTTCCCTTGGAATAAATCATCTGCTGAGAAATCCGTAATCGAGAAATAAGCTGTAGTAAATCCTGCATTTTCGACTAATGATTGAATATGTTTTAGTGAAATGTCCGTTCTTGATGGAATAGCCGGACTTCCTGATAAAATTACGATATCGCTCATTTGATACCCTCCAATGTTACAAGATTTCCAGATATAATTTTCTTAAAGCATTTCGTGAAGTATACATTTATCGTAATTGTCTGAAAAATATAAGTCAAATCTTACACTCTGGACATCTACTCTGAATGAAAAAAGAAACGGTCATATTTACGGCTTGATGCTCATGCCCTTAAATATGACCGTTTCATTATGTATGATTTTGTTTCCCATGAATACCATATACCAAAAGTTGAGCAATGCTCTTAATTCGTTCAGAAGTAAAATATGGCTCCTTTTTTTGTTGATGGATCTCATAATGTGTAGATAAAGCCAATGTGAAAGAAATGATCCCTACATTGAATAAAACAATATCAGAGATATATTGTATCTCTCCGCTATCTATTCTCTTCTGTATTTCAATATGCCTGGCATTTGGCTTGAAAATCTGATCTACATATTGCTTTGAAATATCTTGATCGAATTGTGTTTCCCTAAATAATATCGAAAACTGTTCTTTATTTTCAAGAATTTTTTTTATCATGGTAGTAACATGATTCTCCACTAGATCATCCGTGGATAGATGGCTAGTCCCATCTTCAGATTCCTCTTTTTCATTAGGGGTAATTGTAGCCAAAAGCAAATCTTTTTTGCTGTCAAAGTATTTGTAAATAGTAGCTTCGGAAACATTGCAAGCAGAGGCAATTTCATTCGTTCTTGTCATGTCAAAACCTTTAGTGGCAAAAAGAGTCCGGGCTACATTTATGATTCGTTCTTTGGTTTGCTGCCCTTTTTTCAAAAATATCAACCTTCTTTTATAAAGATAAGACCGGTTTCACCCATCTATTTCCCATGATATATCGCTGGTACCAATCGGTCAATATTACCTTTGATCTATTAGAATTCAATATTCCCATATATCATAAATAGAAAACATCGTCTGGTTGGGACGATGTTTTCTATTTATGAAAATCACTTAAAAGATGCATAGCCATCATCGACCATGACTACACTTCCATTGATCGCATCCGCTTCCTCTAACGATAATAGATAGACGGCATTTGCAATGGCTTCTGGCTTAATCAATTCACCGCGCATTTGACTTGCACTCAATTTATCAATGATTCCCAAGTCTTTATAACCTTGTATGAAAGGAGTGTCAACCCCGCCCGGCGCAATGCCCACAACGCGAATGCCATAAGCACCCAATTCCAAAGCTGCTGTCTGTGTCATCATTCTTACAGCGCCTTTAGTCGCCTGATAGGCAAAAGTCCCATGGGAAGCTAAGTAGCCAAACACAGAAGCGGTATTTATAATGACTCCCTTGTTACCCAGTTCCTTCATTTTCCGTCCTGCTGCCATGATTCCAAAGGCCACTCCGTGCTGGTTCACTCCAATCGTTTTGTAGTAACCTTCCATATCTTGGTCTAGGATCATACCGCCCGCACCAATGCCGGCATTATTAAACATGATATCGAGCCTTCCGTATGTTTCCACTGCTTTATTGATTAACGATTCAACATCTTCCTGCTTAGAAACATCCGTTTTAACATAAATGGCCACTCCACCATTAGCTGTTATCTGATCAACGGTTTCCCGGCCCATTTCTTCATTAAAATCCGCAACAACGACCCTGTCCCCTTTTACTGCGAATTTCAGGCATGTGGCTCGGCCTATACCGCTTGCTCCCCCTGTAATAACTGCAACTCTTGCTGTCATATACATTCCCCTTTCAACTAAGTAAGTGATCACTTACTTTTTATTATAAAAGTTAAGAATAGTAAATTCAAGCAATATGTAGTTTTATAGAGTTTTGAGCTTTCAAAAGTAAAGCTGTCCTATTAATAGGACAGCTTCATTTGATTAGCAGGTTTTCAATTCGGCCTTACTTACGGATGTCTTCACCATTTCAATGAAAAGCTGCATAAAACGATCATCACCTGTTAATTCTGGATGAAACGCACTAACGAGGACATGGTCTTGTCTTGCAGCCACTACATTCTCTTCATAAACAGCCAATACTTCTACACCTTCTCCAATTCCATCAGCAAATGGCGCCCGGATGAAAACTGCCTTATAAGGGGTTTCCATTCCTTTGATTGAAAGTTCAGCCTCGAAACTATCCTTTTGACGTCCAAATCCGTTCCTTTTCACGGAAATGTCCATTAGTCCAAGATAGGCCTTCTCATCGCCAGTCAATTCATTTGCCGCCAATACCATCCCAGCACATGTACCGAAAATTGGTTTTTTATCTTCGAAGAAAGTTTTGACCGGTTCCATAAATCCATAACGATCCATTAGCTTCCTCATCGTCGTGCTTTCTCCGCCTGGAATGATCAAGCCATCGATTTCCTGCAACTGCTCCGGTTTTTTTACTATAATTGCTTGTTCGCCGGCAGCTTTGATTTGGTTCAAGTGTTCTTCAACCGCTCCCTGTAATCCCAAAACACCGATCGTTATCATATTACCATCCACGTTCCTGCATCCGTTCTGCCGGAGCTAGTTTGGAAATATCAATGCCTTTCATTGCACTGCCCAATTCTTTTGACAACTTGCCAATCAATTCATAATCGGTGAAATATGTAGTCGCTTGAACGATTGCGGATGCGAATTTTTCTGGAGTTTCAGATTTAAAAATACCAGACCCAACGAAAACGCCATCTGCTCCCAATTCCATCATCAATGCAGCATCTGCTGGAGTGGCAATTCCGCCGGCTGCAAAGTTAACTACAGGCAATTTACCTGTGCGTTTGATTTCTCTTAAAATTTCAAAAGGGGCTCCAAGATTTTTTGCCTCTGTCATTAATTCATCATCACTCATGATGCTCACTTTGCGAATTTGTGACTGTACCTTTCTCATATGACGCACAGCTTCCACAATATTACCTGTTCCTGGTTCTCCTTTTGTACGAAGCATGGATGCTCCTTCACCAATACGGCGCGCAGCTTCGCCTAAATCACGGCAGCCACAAACGAAAGGTACTGTGAAATCACTTTTTAGAATATGGTATTCTTCATCCGCAGGAGTCAGCACTTCACTTTCATCGATATAATCCACTCCCATGGATTCCAGGACCCTTGATTCAACGATATGGCCAATCCTTGCTTTAGCCATGACCGGGATTGACACTGCATTCATTACTTCCTCGACAATTCGCGGATCTGCCATTCTTGCTACGCCGCCAGCCGCACGGATGTCGGAAGGAACCCTTTCCAAAGCCATGACAGCGACCGCACCGGATGCTTCTGCGATTTTTGCTTGTTCTGCGTTAATGACGTCCATGATTACGCCACCCTTTTGCATTTGTGCCATTCCTCTTTTTACTGTGTCAGTTCCTAATAATTTTTCCATTTTTTTCTTCCCCCTAATATTTGCATTTTTTAGATTTGTTAGGCTTAGTATAAAAAAGAGTTGACCGCATTGAAAGTGTCAGTTTTAATAAATTTAATAGGGTCAGTAATTTTTTTTCAAAAAGGTGGCAACAAAATGAATATGCTTTCTTGTGATTTAAATCGGTTAAGTGAAGTACCTTTGTACGAACAATTATATTCATATATTAAAAAAGAAATTATTGATGGCCGTCTTCTTTACGGCACAAAACTGCCTTCCAAACGGAAATTGGCAGAGTTCCTTCAAATAAGTCAAAATACTGTCGAGACTGCATATGAACAATTGACTGCTGAAGGATACGTTGAAGTCATACCAAGAAAAGGGTACTATATTCAAACATTCGAGGATTTAGAGTATACACAAACTAACCAAGTATCCTTGGAACAAAGCAATCATAAAGAAGGGGAATTGCTATATCATTTTCATCCCAGCCAAATTGACACGGAACATTTCCCATTTGAAAAATGGAGAAAATACATGAAAAGCAAAATCGATGAATCACATCAAGATCTTCTTTTACTTGGGGATTCTCAAGGGGAATATGAATTACGATGTGAAATTGCCCATTATTTGTATCATGCACGTGGTGTACAATGTGTTCCAGAACAGATCATCATTGGTGCAGGAATGGAAATTTTATTGCAGCAGCTTGTCCTACTATTCGATAAAAATGCCATCTATGGTGTTGAAGATCCTGGGTATCACTTGATTCATCGGATTTTACGCAGCTACCCAAATGAAGTCCATCCACTGCAAATTGATGAAGAAGGCGTAAAGGTGAACCAAATTGAAGATTCAAAGATCGACGTTGTGTATGTCACTCCCTCACATCACTTCCCCAATGGGACGATCCTATCCGTTAACAGACGGACGCGATTGTTGAACTGGGCTCAAGGGGCAGCAAACCGCTATATTATCGAAGACGATTATGATAGTGAATTTCGTTATAGTGGAAAAACAATTCCTTCCTTACAAAGTATGGATGCTGGTGATAAGGTGATTTATTTAGGGTCATTTTCCAAATCATTGATGCCATCAATTCGGATCAGTTATATGGTTCTTCCCGCTCCTTTGTTACAAATGCACCAACAGGAATTGTCTTTTTACCATTCAACCGTTTCTCGGATTGATCAGCATGTGTTGACACAGTTCATGAAGGAAGGTGATTTCGAAAAGCATTTGAATCGCATGAGGAAAGTGTACCGTCGGAAGTTGGATAAAGTGATCGATCTATTTAAACCATATCAACAAATAAAAATCATTGGAGAGCGGTCAGGTTTGCATATCGTCCTCATCGTCAAGAACGGCATGGATGAACAGACACTTATTCAAAAGGCAAACGAAGACCATATTAAAATTTATGGATTATCAACATATTCAATCGAGAAAATTGACGAACATCCTCCAAAAATTATATTGGGCTTTGCGGGGATTCCTGAATCCGAATTGGAAAAAGCCATTCACCTTTTATTGAACTCATGGGGGTTATAAATAAAAAGAAGTTCACTGTTTTGAACTTCACAGACTGTAGACAAACTTTCGAATAAAATCGAGTTTGTCTACAGTTTTTTTAGCTTGTACATATTGAACGTTGATTTCCACTTCAGGCACTCGCTTTCCGAGGGCGGTCGGGGAGCCTCCCCGGCTTCGCCTGCGGGGGTCTCCCCTAGACGCGCTTTTAGTAGTGACACGACATTTCTGACAAGCATATCGTGGAAGATGCAGATCATTAGCGTCATTATTAGGATGTAAAACCTATATATGCGAAACATAAAAAAACGATTGAGCGTGTATTCGTATATGCAAAAGAAAAGCAGGGTATGCGTAGGGCTGCTGTAAGCCGATGCATACCCTGCTTATTTTTCTGCCATTAATTTAAAGAATATGGCCAATTGGACATGGTTAGGTCCAAAAGTGGCTTTACATAGTGGTTTGTAGAGCCCCAATTTCTTAACTTAGGAGATATTTCAATGGAAATGCCAAAAGGAGTTCGGAATGGGCTCATCCTGATTCCCTCTCACGATTGTATCGGGATGATTACCATGATTTTAATACAAGACTTTCTTTGTGATGAAATTTGCATTGAATGTCTTGAGCCAAGACCCCGCTTGATGCTCGCGGTGAGGGTTTTTGGCAGGCCGTCGACCTAAAGGGAACGGAATCATCCGGACCGCAAAGTATGCTCCGGGGTCCGGATGATGTCTTGGCGGTCAAATAAAGCGCGGTTGGACGAAAAACGGTTATGGCTGAAAACGACCGAAAGGTTTTTCAAAAACAAAAAATGCAGGCATACTCAATTTTCTAGGAGTTTGCCTGCAATCTGAGAATTTCACTCTTGTGGATTTTTTTAACTTTTAGATAAATACAGTTCCATCATATCTTTTGGTACCATGCTCCCGCCGGTCGCCCAGATGACATGCGTCGACTGGTTCATTTTATCCAACAGTTTTTGATCCATAAGATATTCCCTTCCTTCTGGAGCTGACAAAAGTTGTATCGGACCAAATGCTCCTGCTAGGGCAGATGGCTCTAAATAATGGCCTTCCGTCTCTGCCATTTCCTTGAGCAATTCGAATAACCTTCTATCCTCTATGGTATAGCTGCCGCTTAACATGGTCGTCATCATACTGGAAACCAATGCTGAAGGCCTTCCTACTGCAAGACCATCCGCTTCAGTCTTATTATCGATACCAAAGTCCTGAACCGAAACTTTGTCATGAAGGCCTGTCATCAATCCTAGCATCATGCATGGTGAATGTGTCGGCTCTGCAAAAAAACAATGTACATCATCTTCAAAGGCTAACTTGAGCCCATATGTTATGCCGCCGGGCCCGCCGCCGACTCCGCATGGTAAGTACACAAACAAAGGATGATCTTCATCTACTGTAATGGACATATCCTTCAATTGTTTCTTCAGGCGCGTTGCAGCCGTCGCATAACCTAGCAGCAGATCCATGGAATTTTCATCATCAATAAAGTGGCAATCGGGATCAAGTGATGCTTCTTTACGGCCTTCTTCTACAGCTTTACTATAATCATCATCATATTCCTTTACAATGACACCCAGACTTGTTAATTTATCCTTCTTCCACTGTTTGGCATCTGCAGACATATGGACCGTTACTTTAAATCCCAGCTTCGCGCTTATTATTCCAATACTCATTCCTAAATTGCCGGTTGAACCGACAGCAATCGAATATTTTGAAAAAAGCTCCTTATATTCATCACTCGCAAGTACTCCATAATTATCAGTCCGCTTTAAACCGCCATGCTTCATTGCTATTTCCTCAGCACGTTTTAAGACCTCATAAATACCTCCGCGTGCCTTGATTGAACCTGATATAGGTAAATGACTGTCACATTTCAGCAAAAGTTTTCCCGCAATTTTAGTTCCATAGGATTTTTCCAAGTTTTTTTGCATGAAAGGAATCTCGACTAGGGGTGATTCAATGATACCCTTCATTGGTTCGGTTTCTGGAAATGCTTTAATTATATAGTTGGCAAATCTATTCAATCTTTCTTCAGCCGATTTAACTTGTTCAGCTTTGACGATTGGATTTTCTTGTTTGTTACCGTAATGCGGATTCGTCCAGAAGACTTCATTCATCTTCATCACATTATTAAGTACAGGATCTTTCGCTTTCCATGCGTTAATCGATAAACCTGCGATTTTATGCATCTCCACAGCAGTCCCTTCCGGAAATGTAGTATTCATCATCTACTATAACTCAACAAACTGCAATAAAGATTACATTTTTCACTTTTTTACGAATTATCAGCTTAGAATGTTAAATTCACTTTTAATTTCCCTCGCACACTATTAATGAACCAAATTTCCTCAGCAATATTGAGGTCTGCCTTTGAAATGTTTTTTACCTTGATTTCCTTCTTCCTGATCAATTCTTGACGAAATGTTCCAGCAAGCAGACCTGATTCCACCGGAGGGGTATAGAGGTCACCATTTATCTTCACCACTACATTTCCGTTCGTGAATTCGGTGATGAATCCTTCTTCATTCCAAAGCAGAACATCCTGGAAGTCGGGATTATTCATTTGAAAGCCTTCGTAGACATCACGATTGGTGGTCTTATGAAATAGAAATGGATTTGCACTTGATATTGGAGCTTCAGCCAGTATGGCCGTGAATTCTGGACCAAGGGGCTTGATTGCTTGTCCCAAAACTTCAATTTCACCATTTTCATGTAGTAGTACCCTTACCTTTTGCAACGTCCCATGATTTATTTCCGCATACTTTTGGAGTTGATCTCTAAGATACAATTCAGAGAACCGATAATCGAAGTACTCAGCGGATTGTTTCATCCGGTCGATATGATCATTCAACAAATAATATTCGCCATCGCTGAGCTTTATCGATTCCAATAGTTTGTAAGCAGGCCTTTCCACCGTCAATAATTTGGCTTTTAAAAAGGCTTCGTCATATTCTTCCGATAACTCGGAATCCCAAGTGATCCCCCCGCCAACCCCATACTCGGCTTTCCCTGTTTCCTTTTCGATCACGACCGTACGAATCGGCACATTAAAAACGGCTTCGGATTCAGGAGTGATAAACCCGATGGCACCGCAATAAACTTCACGTGGTGAATTCTCGATATCAGCGATGATCTCCATCGTTTTAATTTTAGGTGCCCCTGTTATCGATCCACAAGGAAAAAGAGCCTTGAATATATCAATGATTGTTGTTCCTGGATTCGTATCGGCCGTAATCGTGGATGTCATTTGCCAAACGGTCGGATATTTTTCAATTGCCTTTAGCTGTGGAACCTTGACGCTTCCTGGTTCTGCAATCATTCCCAAATCATTTCTGAGCAGGTCTACAATCATGTAGTTTTCAGCTTGATTCTTTTCCGAGGCTGCTAACCAGTCTGCATTAAGCTGATCCATTTTCAGTGTCGTTCCCCGCTTTACAGTCCCCTTCATTGGCCGAGTAATCAGCTGACCATCTTCCCAACGGAAAAACAACTCGGGTGAAGCCGAAAGGATTCGATGTGAACCCACATTCAAATATGCACTATAGTTCGAGCGTTGGGCTCTCTTCAAACGTTCAAAAAAAGCGAAGTCATCTCCTTCGAACTGGGATTGCAAACGCATCGTATAATTGACTTGGTATGTGTTGCCTTTCTTGATTTCTGATTTTATTCTTTGAAATCCAGAACGATAGGCATTTGAATCCGTTTCTGATTGCCATTCACCTAAATTAAAAGCCCCGGTCATTTTTTCAGGTATTTCCTCTTCCGGTTTATCAAAAATCCCGAACCATAATAATGGCATTTTGGCTCCATCTTTTACTTTAAAGGATTGTTCAAAAGCAGGTGCCGCTTCATAGGAAACATATCCCGCTGCATAATTCCCCTGTTCGATCGCTTCCTGCACTTTTTGGAATTGGGGAAGGACATCATCAATTGAATGGGCGGTGATCACTTTTTTCGGATTCGCAAAATATAGTGGCCTGCTGTCACCTTGTTTATCTGTGAAGTGAAATATTAAGGATAAAGGATCTTCTCGTTTCATTACTCTCTCCTAACTTTGTTAATGAAGCCAATCGGTATGTATTTTTATAAAAAAGCTTGCAGACACGGGATCTGCAAGCTCATTCTTTAACAATTATTTCATTCCAGTAACCTCTGCAATGATTTCATAAGAACGAAGGCGTGCATCCTGATCATAAATGGCAGAGTTTATAATCATTTCATCCGCCTGTGTTTCATTTAAAAATGCCTGTAACTGCTCTTTTACCTCTTTTGGATTACCTATAATGGAAGCGTTCAGCTGCTTCATGACAATGGCTTTTTCATATTCTGTCCAAAGGCCTTCCATCGTATCAACTGGAGGAGCCAGTTGACCGGGTGTGTTCCGTATCAAATTCAAGAACTGCTGTTGGTAAGATGTAGCAATCCTTTGCGCTTCTTCCGTAGTATCGGCAGCAAAAACATTGATACCAACCATGACATAAGGTTTATCCAGAACGTCGGATGGTTGGAAATTATTGCGGTAGCGGGCTAAAGCTGGTTGAGTATTTTCAGGTGAAAAATGGCTTGCAAATGAAAATGGCAATCCCAGCTGTGCTGATAATGCAGCACTGAACCCACTTGAACCAAGCAGCCAAATCGGGATGTCCTGCCCTTCTCCAGGAATGGCGCGAACACGATTATGTTTAGAATCCGCATCTAAATAGCTGCGGAGCTGCGCCAATTGTTCAGGAAAATCCTGACCGTTATTACGTACATCACCCCGAAGTGCCATTGCTGTATATTGGTCGCTTCCGGGAGCACGCCCCAGTCCTAAATCTATTCTGCCAGGATACATTGCTTCCAATGTTCCAAATTGTTCTGCGATAACCAGCGGTGCATGATTCGGTAGCATTATGCCTCCAGAACCCACCCGAATTCTTTCCGTCCTGCCTGCAACATAACCTATAAGCACTGATGTTGCAGAGCTTGCAATCCCAGGCATGCTATGATGTTCCGCTACCCAGAAACGGTTGTAATTCCATTGCTCCGCATGTTTAGCTAATTCTACTGTATTTTTAAAAGCTCCCGAAACTGTACCACCCTCAACAATAGAAGCCAGGTCCAGAACGGAAAAAGAAATGTCGCCAAGTTTTTTTGCATGTTGATCAGCATTCATATCTTCATCTTCTTTCTTTCAATTATGATAAATCGGACGCAAAGCCATCATATAGAAAATACACAAAAAATGCACATAAAATGCTTAAGGGGATTAACTGTTAAGGATTTCCCTGGCAATCAAACGAAACGAATTAAGCCGATCCTCCAACGTATGAGTGATGGTTATCAGCATGATCTCATCTGCCTGATATTTCTCCTGAATCTTCAATAGCCGATCCTTAACTTGTGAAGGGGTACCAAAAATCAGTTTTTTATGCATGGTTTCCATTTGTGTTTTTTCTTTTTCAGTCCATTCATGATTCCTTACCTCTTCTATACTTGGAACCGGCTTTCTTTCCCCATGTCCACTTTGAATTTTCCATAGGGTGTTGCTGAGGGCGATTTCTTTCGCATATTCTTCCGTTTCAGCACAAATGGCCGATACCGTAATAATCGTTTTAGGTGCTTTGAGTATCCCTTTTGTTTGAAAGTGCTCACGGTACTGTTTAAAACTCTGCACGCCATCATTTTCGCTCATGAATTCACCAAACGCGTATGCAGTTCCATTCTCAGCGGCAAGTTTTGCACTTTTCCCGCTTGTTCCCAATATCCATGGTTCAGGGGATACCATTGGGATAGGAGCAGCAGAGACATTTGAAAACGGATGTTCTTTCGGAAACTCATTTCTTAGAAAATTCAACAATTCTTGAACAAGTTCGGGCATTTTGTATACATTCTGAAGGAAATTATCGGATAAGGCCATCGTTGCTTCGGCAGATCCACCAGGAGCACGTCCCATTCCTATATCAATCCGGCCTGGAAAAAGTGTGGCTAGCATATTATATGTCTCTGCTATTCGGTATGGCTTATAATGTGGAAGCAGCACTGCCCCTGATCCAATCCGGATATTTTTTGTTTGTGCACCAATATAGCTTATCAAAACCTCTGGAACGGAACAGGCCAAGCCAGGCAGATCATGATGTTCAGTTAACCAGATTCTGCTATAACCCAGCCTATCTCCTTCTTGCGCTAGTTGAAGTGAAGCCTGCAAAGCTTCTTGTGCTGATTGTCCGGATGCAATCGGGGATTGATCCAAAATGCCAAGTTTCATTTTATCCCCCCTTTCTTGTCTTTCGTAACTTAATAGTAAATCATAACTATTTGAAAGTCGCCTGAAACGCTTGCTTAGTTATTTTAGTTTGCTGCCTTTAGCAAAAAATATAAGGAGTTGAATTAAAATTGGGGAGTATAAGTGAATAGTATATTCTAGCGAGGTGTTTGTTTTAATACATCAGGGACGCTAGTGGCTCAAATGGTCGTCACTTATTCTATCGAGGTCTTTTTTAGGGATATATGTAAAAAAGAAAAGCCCTTTTAAGGGGCTTTTCAAAGCTATTCACTTTTTTTGAATTGAGATAGTAATTCATCTGCCATGATTTTTGAATCCAAACGAGCCGCTATATATGGGGGCTGGACCCGATTATTGGACTCTACGGGCAAACCTAGCCAGACAACTCGTTTATCCAAGATAATAAACGAAAAGGAAACAGGGGAACAAATAAAATGATCCGAGTTGATATCAGGATTTCTTTTTGCTGATATGATCGTCAATTTCACTGCAGGGTTCCGTCTCATTAAATATTGCTGCCATTCTTCTGACAAACTGTTCAAATCCGGTACAGCGATAACTATGTCATGTTTTGTTGATTCAATATCTTCCTGAAAGTCCCCCAATTTACGGGCATGCATCCATCGTAATTTCGGGTGCTGATGTTTAACCCATTTTCCAATGTCTTTCTTTGATACAATCTGATCATTTTGAATTTGGTGATCGACAAGCTGACGAAGTGTTTTACTGCGATAAACGTGTTTGTTAACAAACGAAGTGTCACATACATGTACGAACTTACCCTTAGTCCTTGTTATGGCCACGTTAATCAGCCTTTCACTTTCTCTACCTGTCAATAACATTCCAGCCCTGTTTTGCGGATAACTATCTACTGTGTCAAAGATCATCATCTCACGTTCACTTCCCTGGAAACGATGTACAGTTGCAGCGATGATATCCGCAGTTTGCCGTTCTTTTTCATATAAGTCATCCAATAGTTTTTCCATCAATTCTGCCTGGGCACGATATGGGGCGACATAACCAATTGACCTTGAACCGCCCACATAAGCTTCATGAATCAACTGAAAAGATAAAAGCAATTGCCATAAATTCATTCTCGAGTGGGATGTCCGTTCAGTGATGCAATATTCCCCCGCTAGGCTAGTATCAAGAAGTGCCGCTGCCCTATTGGCAAACGGTTCCGCCAGCATTATGCCCTCCCTGCTAGTCGCAACACTTTTATGATCGCCGACAAAATTGTTATAGACGACACGATTAGTGAATGCCGAAATATCCGGATGCATGCGGCGCTGTTCCTTTAATAGGAATAAATGGGGATGGAGTTCTCCTTCTTCAACAGACTGGGCGACACCGGCCCGATGAAATATGTCTTCCTTCAGCCAAAGTTTCACGAGGGAATCACGAGCCGAAGCAATGGGCGGCAATTGTTTGAAATCACCACAAACGATAATATGCTTGGCTAACGCTGCAGCAAAAGCCACCTGAGGAACGTAAGCCATACTCGCTTCATCCAAGATGACCAGATCATACTCCTTTTGATAAACCGTTTCGTCATTTGCGGCTTTAGCTAAGGTCGTCCCGATTACTTTTGCTTCTTTTACGAATTGAATCTCTTTTTGGCGGATTTTCTCCAATACTTTGGCCAGCTTTTTCTCTATCTCAATTAACTGATCTGTATCCCTTTTACTGAAGGAACCTGCCAAGTCATATTTTAAAAGACGTTTCTCTTCGCCAAGTTCTTCTTTTTCTTTAATTAATGTCGGTTCATGTTTACCTAATAATTGCCCCGTAACAATATCATCATGGATAGCTAGTGATTCACCGATTTGAGATCCATAGCGAAGCACATCGCCTTCTTTGAAACGATCTTTCTTTTTAATGAATGATGAAATTTCAGCCATCAAAACATCGACAGCCTGGTTGCTATGGGACAAAACCAGAACTTTTTTAGCTTGTAAATAATGATTGGCTACTGTACGAGCCAAAGTATAGGTTTTTCCTGTTCCAGGCGGTCCCCAAACATAAGTGACAGGATTGAACTTCGAGCGGGCATATAATTCTTTCACACTGCTTTGTTTTTCAGTTAAAGGATGTTTTTGAGGCATGGACGGATCCATCAGGCGCTTGATTCGAAGCCTTTTCCTTTTACTTCTCTTGATTTCATCCAAGCGGATGATCAATTGCTCCAGCAATTCCCAGGGATCATGGAATAAAAAGGCTTCACCGATGATATCGCCTAACGAGCGATCAAAAACAATGATTATACTTTTCCCTTCCGATGAGAGGATCCTTCCATCCTGTTTAATCCCTCCCCATTCAAGTCGAACGAGGGAACCGACAGGGATTTTTACCGATGAACCTGTTTCAAAATAATAGTTGAAGGAACCGTCGCTTGTAAGCAGATGCCCGTTCGAAACCAAGTATTTTGTGCTGCCATATTTTTTCAAATGCAGGATTTCAAGTTGAAGTGCCTGCTGCCATTCTTTTATATAATTAACTGTCGAATTCATTTTCCACTTTCCTCACAAAATATGCCATTGTAGTACAAAGAAACTGGCCCATTGGCTAGGCTCCGATGTTGAAAATAACGCTGTCATCATGACTTTTTTCGCGAATTACCTGTTTCTTTTGCATATAAAATAAGGCCCAATCTATTGATTGGGCCTTTCATACGCCAATGTTTTAACTATAGCATTTTTTATAACATCCTACCATGGGCTCTTTTGGAAGAAATGGTTTAGATTAGCCTTCTGTCAACTCACTGAATTGGTCGACGAGATCACTGAAAATCTTCATTGCATTTTCGATCGGATCAGGTTTCGTTAAATCTACGCCTGTTTTCTTAAGCAGCTCCAATGGGAAATCGGAACTCCCGCTTTTCAAGAAAGTCAAATAACTTTCAAGTGTTTTTTTGTCCCCAGAAAGGATCTTATCAGCGATCGTAATGGCTGAAACGTAACCAGTAGCATATTTATAGACATAAAACGGACGATAAAAGTGTGGGATGCGTGACCAGCCATACTTCACTTCTTCATCGAAACTTATTTCATCTCCATTATATGCACGAAATATCGATTCATAGGCTGTATTAAAAACCTCGGCATTTAGAGGTTCTTCATTTTCAGCTTTTTCATGTACAATCTTTTCGAACTCCGCAAACATCACTTGTGTGAAGAATGTTCCTTTAAAACTATCTATGAAATGGTTAAGTAAATGTTTTTTCTTTTGTACGTCTTTTGTTGTCTTAATTAAATGGCGAATCAAAAGGATTTCATTCACAGTTGAAGCAACTTCAGCGACAAAAATGGAATACCCAGCACTTATTTGCGGTTGGTATTTTGAACTATAGTATGAATGCATGCCATGTCCAGATTCATGTGCAAGTGTAAATACACTGTCTAAATCATCACGGTGATTTAATAGGATGAAAGGGTGAACACCATAAAGTCCTAAATTGTAAGCACCTGAACGTTTTCCAGGTGTTTCCCTGACGTCGATATACCTGTTATCCTTAAAGGTTTTCAGGATTGTGATATATTCTTCGCCAAGTGGCTTTAGTGCCTCCACCATCAAAGAAAAACCATCATCGTAAGAAATCTCCTCTTTAGCCCCTTCGACTAGTGGTACACTTAAATCATAAGCACGCAATTCTTCTACATCCAGCAATTTTTTTCTTAAATGAATGTATTTATGCATGGGTCCGATATTTTGCTTAGTAGACATAATTAAATTATCATAAACCTCTTTTGGAACTTGATCACCAAATAATGATTTTTCCAAGGCAGATGGATAATTTCTCAGCTTTGAAAGATTCACATTATTTTTGATTGCCGTGGCAAGTGTGGAAGCGATTGTATTCTTCAATTGTACATATGGCTGATAATATGCGAAATAAGCCTCTTTTCTTTTATCCCGATCATCATCTTCAATCAATTTGGAATACATTCCTCGCGTCAGCTCTACCCTCTCGCCGTCTTCATTCGTAACTTCCCCAAATTTTATATCCGCATTGTTGATCATTCCGAACGTTTTTTGTGGAGCTGAAAAGGCTTCGCCTATTTGGGAAAGCACCTCTTCTTGTTCTTTCGTTAATACATGAGCTTTATAGCGGAAGGAATCCAGTAGATCCTCTTCAAAATATTTCAAACCCTCGACTTCATTTATGTACCCTTTTAATGTTTGTTCTTCCAAGCTTAGAAGAAACGGCATGAAGAATGCAGAAGCATTACTTATTTTCTGCCCTAACTTACCAGCTCGATCCAGCAATGCTTGTGATGAGGTGACCCGTGTATCCAAATCGGCTTGAAGCATGGCAAATACATATAATTTGTTATAAATGTACCCAACTTCCTCACTTAACCGTAAATACTCGAATAAATCTTGAGCTGACTGAATATGGCCATCATAAGTTTTTAATTTTTCTGTCATCTTCATGACTTCTTGATAATCTTTTTCCCAATTAGCCTGATCTTCGTAAATATCCTTTAAATTCCAAGTTTCTTCTATCTTTATTTCGTCACGTGATTTAAACGTTTGCATACCGTCTGCACTTCCTTTCATGCTTATAGCTTACCCTTTATTATAATCGACTTTCAGAAAAATCTGCATAGAAAAACCAGTATGCTAAAAATACATACTGGTTTACCTTTTTAAAAATTAGAATTTTGCTGCAGTTTCAGCAACTTTCGCCAATCCTTCTGCAACGATATCCTGTGAGCGATCTGGGTATTGATTATGTCCCTCGATTACGACCGTTTCTGGGTTTTTAATGCCCCATAAGTTTAAATTCATCGTTACGTATTTCTCAGCCATTTCGCCAGCTTCCATTCCAGGCAATGCATAATCGGATCCGCGTGCATTAAGTAAAGCCACTTTTTTATCTCCAGCTAAACCAACTGGACCTTCAGCAGTATATTTGAATGTAGTTCCCGCTTGGGCAAGATAAGAAATATAAGTTACCAATGGTGCCGGAACCGTTGCGTTCCATAGCGGGAAGGCAAATACTACTTTATCGGCAGCAAGGAATTGATTCAAGTATTGTTGCACGATATCAGCAATTTCCACTTCTTCTTCAGTCAATTCAAAGCCTTGGTTGCGTTTATATAAGGCAGTGATTGCAGTGTTTCCGTAGTAAGGCAAGTTCAGTGCAAATAAATCCAATTCAGTTATTTCATCGCTACTATTTGCTTCCTTATATGCGTTCAAAAACGTTTCATACATTTTGACACTGATAGCTTGATACGCTGGGCGGTCATTTGATTTAACAAACAATACTTTAGACATTTTCGTTCCCCCAATTGTTAATTTTGTATGTTTTATAAAAATAGCATTTAATCCATATATCTCGAATTAACTGCAATTTCTACTTTCACATTATAAAACTGAAAATCCAATAAGGCAAGGATTAAGTTTATTATTTTCAAACGCAAAAAAACCGAGAGCAATTTGCTCACGGTTACGTTAATTGTTTATGATGGAAGGGACACTTACCTTTTATCGGTTCTATATCATCCCCTATGAAAAATTGTTTCCATTCATTATGATTTACATCGCCAAAGTGACTGATATCAGGATGCTTCGGGAGATTATCCCATTTCTCCACTCGTTCCCGGACCTTTTCACGCGACATGATTCCGCCTTTTTCCGTTCCTTCCAAGCCTTCAAAGATCATCCGGGGCTGGAAACCAAGGACGAGGCTATTTCCTAAATCGCGAGTTTTACGCTGTTTATAAGCAGGTGCATTACCAAATACAAAGATTGGTTCCCCGGCAAAATGATAGTCCCATAAATAATGATCCGGATCTTTCGGCTTTTCAATTGGCCAAGGTTTTACATCCTCTTGATGCAGGTATTGCAGGATCTCCCAAAACCTTTTACGGTAAAATTCTATATCACCCTCCATCGATTCAGGCTCCATAAAAACGAAAAGGCCATGTCTTATATATGGTGGTTCCTGAAATAAATCAAGAAAGCTTTCCACTGCTTTTGGGAGATTGGACCAATCTTCCTGTGTGATATAAGCATAACGAAGTTCCCCTTTATTTTCAGCTTTCATACCAAAATAACAAGGAAAGGTTTTATCGGTCACTGTTTCATGGAATGTTTGATATTCCTTGATCAGCCATTGCGGCACTCGATCGGGATTTGTCATATCTTCTTTTGTTAACAAGCTTGAACTCGCAGTCAGCATCATTTTTCTCCTTAAATCGTTTTATTATATGTTACCCGCTTTAAATAAACTAAAACTTCTTCGAATTGCAAATCAGGTTTATCATTTTCATTTCATTAGGATAACCTAAGAAAAAAATAGGAGGAGTGTTGCTGAATGGCAAGGAGAAGGAAAATATTAGTATCTGAAGCTCGACAAGGCCTTGATGATTTAAAAGCCAAAATCGCTGGTACAAAGAATTCCGAAGAGGCAAAGTTTGAAGTAGCAAAAGAAATTGGCGTACCGTTGAAAAAAGACTATAACGGTGAACTGACATCCAAGCAGAATGGAAAAATAGGGGGAAAGTTAGGCGGAGGCATGGTCAAGGAACTTATAAAGATGGCACAGGAAAACTTAGGAAAAAAACATTAACCAGAGTCTATCACTGTTGTTCTTAGACATCAGATAACGAAATGAACTGTTTGAATGAAAAATTTTGGGGCTTAACACGTTACAACGCAATAAAAGCCAACCTTTACAGGCTGGCTTTTTTAGTATCAGTTAATTTTCACGGGTGAAACTCTTGAAACAACTGACATTATTACTTCCTCCGACATCGGGTAATTAGCGGCAGCTGGATCGGTCATTACTGCTTTCAGAATTCTTTCCATATCCGACTGGTTAATTTCATAGGCGCTGAAGTCGGAAGGCAGCCCAAGGCCAGATAGGAAAACACGTAGCTTTTCTACCACTTTCGCTAAGATCCTTTTTGAATCTTCATCCTGTATTTTCACACTAAAGGCTTCAGCTATCAAATGGGCCTTTTGAAGATATAAATCCGGGATTGATTCCATGACGACCGGTAATAATACGGCATTTGCCAGTCCATGCGGAATACGGAATAACGCCCCATATGCGTGGGCAAAATTATGAACCGGAATCGCATTCAATGCACTACAAAATGCAGTGATTCCCATCATGCTTCCATGCAGCATTTCCATTCTAGCCTCAATATTCGTTCCATCATTTACGGCCCTCGGTAAATTTCTTTCAATAACTCGAATGGCCTGATATGCATATGCATCGGTTATTGATGTCGCAGCAGGTGAAATGATCGCTTCAATTGCATGTGTCAATGCATCGGCACCAGTAAACGCCGTAATGTCAGACGGCAGTCCGACTGTTAACTCGGGATCTAGAATCGCAACATCCGAACTTAAAAAAACATTGTAAATATTCATTTTGACTTTTTTATGTTCATTATATATGACTGCGATCGGGGACACTTCAGAACCGGTTCCTGCTGTTGTGGCTACGGAAATATGCGGGATATTCATGGATTGTGCTTTTGGAAAACCCTCATATAGAAAACCGCTTGGTATTGAATCATTTATATCCGTAATTCCTTTATATAATCCGTATTTCAATGCTTTTGAGGTATCGATGACGCTCCCTCCACCAATGGCAAGGATGGCATCGGCATGAACTTCGCGTGCATATTTCAATGCTTCGTTTACACATTTACTCGCTGCGTCTTGTGTTACACCCAGAAACTGTCCAACTATTTCAGCTTTGGCACCCAATTTCTGCTGTTCAAAAGTTTCGGCAACTTTTTTAACGACGCCTGCATTTTCCAAGCCAGCATCACTCACGAGCAGAATCCTTCTTGCCCCGAGACCATTGAATAGGCCCGGTATGAGTGAACGAGTGTTAGTGCCACTGTAAACCGAAGACCTTAACCAAAAATTCGAATGAGCATTTACCTTCATATCGTTTCACCTCGGATTTAATAGTCAATATTCGGAGTTTAAGATCCTTCATACGCTGCATTCAAGTTCCTGACGGCCATCCATTAACGAATGTAAACTCGCAGTATGCTTGTATCTTATTTCAGCATTACAAAACCCCATATTCCTTTTCATTACTTTGATAGATTTCTTCAATCCCTTTCCCTTTTGCCCTGGCTAATATCTCCATCCGCACTGATAATTGTTTCAGGGTAAAATTCAATACAGCTTGTTGGTCATTACCAAAAGGATTTCCTAACCGATCATATCCCTCCGTATTTAACGTGATGGCCAGTGGTGAAAGCTCCTCCATCCTCTTTTCAACCTGTTTAAAGATATGTGGATGTTCACTAATGATTCGCTGCAGCAGGAAAGTTCCATATGCAATATGGCGTGATTCATCCTTCTTCAAAAAACCCACACCTTTTAATAAACCAGGCATCATTTTATTAGCTTCGAGAGTCTGATAGAACCCGAAATATCCAGTTTCTGCAAGAACGCCTTCGGTAAACATATTATAAACAGTGGCTGCTTCTGCCAAGGCTTCTGGTGATTGATCGGTTAAAAGTTTCTCCATCGTTTCAGGCAATATTTCATAAAAAATCGATTTATAAGTGTCTGAGTGATACACCGTCAAATCACCCGTTTCACCAATTTGATCTAATGTATAGCGAAAGAACTCCATATGCTTCGCTTCCTCGAACAGAAATGTCGTTAAGTACATTTCTTCTTCGATCCGGCCTTCTTTGGCTATCGTCATTATTAGCGGCAGCAAATCCAAAGTCACGGCTTCTTCCCCGCCCTGAAAAAGGGAAATGATCCGTAATAACACTTCCCTTTCAATGTCAGTAAATGACTTCCAATCTTCTTTATCCTGGCTGAAATCAATGTCTCGAGGATTCCATATACCGAATTTCTTTGCCTTTTGGTAAAGTTTAAATGGTAGGGTATCTTCTCTAAAACTCCTGCTTGTGGTCGTTAAACTCTTTCTTTTCATGGTAATGCCTCCTTGAAATTATGAACTTTAAACTTTTGAATCTCTAAGGATTTTTAAATTTGTAAGAGTTTTCATTATATTGTAAGATATTAGTAGCATTTATCCTAGTACTGAAAATGTAGGGAGGAATTAAGTCGAATGCTTGAGGAAACTCTGATGAATCATGTAAAAAAGATTTCCCAACAAAAAGATATGGCAAATAAATCACAAATGATCGTAAAGGGCTGTGTGGATTTTTTTTCATTTCAACGAGCATCTTTATTCAGTTACTCATGTTTAACAGGAATGGGTGAAGGAATTTGTGCATGTACAAGTGAAGATACTTTTTCATTACATAATGTTAGAGAAAATATTCATGATATATACCCGATCCACCAAGCAGTCATCCATAACAAGCCCATATACTTAACCATTCAGCATGCGAAATCCTCCATCCCTGCAAAATACGTTAAAAGATTTTCCATCTCTTCATTGGCAATCATTCCGATAATTGTGAATGACTTGGCCATCGGTATAGTGTTGGTTGACCCCATTCACGCCAACGAGCCCGTTACCAAGAATTATTTAATGAAGCTTTCCCATTATTTGAAACTGGCTGTCAGTTCAACATTCGATTCCGCCCCTCCCACTTACCTTCTAAGCAAACGTGAAGTGGAGGTCCTTCAATATTTAGCGAATGGGATGGGATTAAAGCAAATGGCACCAAAAATGAGCGTTAGTGAATTTACTGTCAGAGATCATATTTCTTCTGCTATCAGGAAATTGGGAGTGAATCATCGGACCGAGGCCGTCGCAGTTGCCATAAGGCACAAAATGATTATCTGAAAGCAAAAAAAAACCTTCAAAGAAGGTTTTTTTAAGTATCATTGAGTCACTTTTTCTTCAACTTTCGTAGTCCAGCTCAACTCGTCTGTGACTTTACCTGTTTGGACACCAGTCAGTGTATCATAAAGCTTTCTGGAAAGTTCGCCCGTTTCTCCGCTTTGAACAATCATTTCTTCACCATTCCACAAAAATTCACCAATTGGTGATATGACCGCGGCTGTTCCCGTTCCAAAGGCCTCTTCCAAGTGACCCAATTTATAGGCTTCATGGACTTCCTCCATCGAGATGCGTCTTTCCGACACGGGAAGACCCCAATGTTTCAGCAATTCTATAATGGAATCACGAGTAATACCCGGAAGGATGCTTCCATTTAAAGCAGGGGTGATGATTTCACCATTAATTTTGAAGAAAACATTCATGCTTCCAACTTCTTCGATATATTTTTTCTCCACTCCGTCTAACCAAAGAACTTGAGCATAACCCATCTTTTCGGATACTTCCTGGGCTTTTAGGCTCGATGCATAATTACCGCCCGTTTTGGCTTCACCTGTACCTCCATTAACTGCACGTGTAAAAGCTGACTCCACTGCAATTTTAACTGGATGGATGCCTTCTTTATAATACGATCCCACTGGTGACATGATGATGATGAACTGATACTTATTCGATGGAGATACTCCAAGATAAGGCTCAGTAGCTATAATGAATGGCCTGATATATAAAGATGTCCCTTCTGCCTGGGGAACCCAATCCTTATCAACGCTAATTAAAGTCTTTAAGGCCTTCAACGCGAAATCAACGTCGACATCCGGTATGCATAATCGGCTATTCGAACTATTTAAGCGTTGGAAATTCTTTTCCGGACGGAATAAGATAATTTCATCCTCAGGTGTTGCATATGCCTTCAATCCTTCAAAAACGGATTGACCATAGTGAAAAATCATAGCTGACGGCTCCAATGAGAGCGGTTGATAAGGAACAATTCTTGGATCATGCCACCCTTGCCCTTGTGTGTAATCCATAATAAACATATGATCGGTAAACTGCTTACCGAACTCAAGCTGGTCCGCTTGTGGTTTTTCTTTCTTTGTTGTACTAAGCGTGATTTGCATGTCATGTTCCTTCATTACCAAAACCCCTTGTTGATTAAATTTACAAGATTTCACTTCCATAAAATCTATCTTTCATTAGTTTACTCCTATAAGGAATCATAGTTCAAGCCTTTAAGACGAAATTTTCGGAATTTTTTAAAATAAATTGGTTTTTCTTTGATTTCCAGACTATGATACCTGAAAAAAGAATCAATTATTCCTGAAACCACTAAAAATATCAATTCCGAGTGGTACGCTAATATGTCTTGAATATTAGATTAATTTTATCAAAATAATCACTATAAAGCCAATGAGAATAATTCTGGTTCATCGCACCTTAAGAGTAAATTCAATCGTTTCCCTTTTTGTAACCAGGAAAATCGATAAATGAAAAGACTTTTGGCAGATTCGTGAATAATGCACCAAAGCAATACCTGCAAACCTTATATGTATATTAAAAGCCTTAGAATATATAACATTTTTAATCCGAATCCATAAAGTGTTTTTTCCCAACTCTAAGCACAGAGGAAAATTTTACATGAATTTCAATTTAGTAGTTTACTACTAAATAATATTCTTATATACTTATCCCACGAGATAGATAAAACGCATGCAAAACGATATATTATAGATAAAACGCATGCAACTTTCTTATTCTTTAACGAAAAGGGGTAACAACATGACAAAAAACAGATGGTTAATCGCTTTATCCGCCATCGCCATTCACCTTTCCATTGGCGGTGCATACGCATATAGCGTTTACAAAAAACCATTAGTCGAGACCATGGGGTGGTCAGAAACTGAAGTAACGTTAGCATTCACAATAATGATGGCGCTTGCAGGAACTTCTGCTGCCTTCTTTGGCAAATTCGTAGAAAAAAATGGTCCAAGGAAGTCAGCTATGGTCGCTGCCGTATTATTCGGATTAGGACAAGCCGGTTCCGGTTTAGCGGTAATGGTCGATTCACTTCCGCTTTACCTATTGACATATGGGGTGTTAAGTGGACTTGGTATGGGGATTGGGTACATTTCACCAGTATCCACTTTAGTCAAATGGTTCCCAGATCGCAGGGGATTGGCAACAGGAATGGCAGTATTAGGTTTCGGTGCCGGAGCTCTCATTACAGCCCCAGTCGCTGCAAGCCTTATGGAATCCGTTGGCATTTATACTACATATTATATTTTAGGCGCAGGCTATTTCATACTGATGTTCTTAGGGGCATCCTATATTGCACCTCCAAAAGCCAACTGGCTACCTGAAGGAATGAAGAAAGATATTGAGTCCGGTAAGAAAGAACTGAAGAAAGACCTAAGGCAATTAACTGCAAAAGAAGCGGTTAAAACTAAACACTTCTGGATGTTATGGTCCATGAAACTGATCAATACAAGTGCAGGGATCATGATGATTTCGGTAGCTTCACCTATGGCTCAAGACGTTGTCGGGCTGTCTGTAGCAGGTGCAGCAACATTAGTTGGTATTATGGGAATCTTTAATGGCGGAGGAAGACTTGGCTGGGCAGCAGCATCTGATTATATTGGACGTCCAAATGTTTTCGTCATTTTCTTCATCATTCAAATCGGGGCGTTCCTTTTACTTCCTACCACTACAAATACACTATTGTTCCAAGGACTCATCTTGCTGGTCGTGAGTTGTTACGGAGGAGGATTTTCAAATCTCCCTGCGTTTGCCGGGGATTTATTTGGAACTAAGGAAATTGGGGCCATCCACGGTTACCTTTTAACTACATGGTCTCTAGGCGGAGTTTGCGGACCTATGTTAGTTACCGCAATCAGGGAAAGTACGAACAGTTATATCCCGGTATTCTATGTTTTCGCAGCATTAATTGCGATAGCATTCGCCATTTCCATCTGGTTGCGTCTGGACATCAAAAAAATGCAAAGAGAACAGAAACAAGGCGCAACGAACACATTAAGTAAAATATCCTAATTTAATAACCTTTATAAAAAGGCATGATCAAGTAAACTTCCATAACCGGAATTTACCTTGGTGATGCCTTTTTTGTTTTGGCCTAACCGGCGGCTGCTCTTAAAAACTTTCGGATATCTTCCGGATCGATATCTTTTTGAAACTTTTTACGATTTATCATCCCAGCAGGATTTCTAGCTGGTGCAGTTTTGCGCATTGCGTAAACTTAACCGCAGTAGTCTAGGAAATGCATTTATTGGGCTTATCGACTTATGAACGTGAGGACAGGTAAAAATCAAAGTGACCAAATATTTTTAAAAGTTGACTTTCATATTTCAGTGAAAGTCATGTTTTTGTTTGCTTGCCGCTATATTAACAGACTGTATTCCCATTTAATTCTGGTCAGCCATATCGAAAAAAGTTGAATGATCATTTTACACCAAACAATTAGAACAAGTTATTTAGTTTAACATTAAGCTAAATCAGGGAATCAAGTAAGAGATGGAATTAGGGGGGATTGTCTTGTGGATCAATAAACCGTTTTTCAAATATGCTTGCGCGATAATTTTGATCATTTTAATTATTTTTTTACTGGGTAAGATTGATTATGTTCTGCTGCCGCTGCAAAAAATCATTGCTGCCATGTTTTTTCCTATAATTGCGGCTGGGCTTTTATACTATATATTACGGCCGGTCGTTAACTTGTTAACTGAATTTATCCCGAGGTCAGCTAGCATCTTCACCGTGTTTTTGATTATATTTAGCATAATTGGGATGGTAGGTTACTTTGGCAGTCCTGTAATCGTTGACCAATTTCAAAAATTATCTGAAAACCTCCCCAGTAAAGTCAAGGAATTCTCTAAAGAATCTGAAGTCATGATTGAAAAAAATGATTTTGGCATGGTAAATATGGAGGAGTTGAAAGAAAAAGCGGTCACGCATTTGAAAGATTATTCGGAAAAACTCATCGTGAATGTCAATACCATTTTATCCACGATAACTAGTGTATTAACAGTATTGGTCATTACACCATTCATTTTATTCTATTTCTTGAAGGATGGAGATAAATTACGACCATTTCTATTAAAATACATACCGAACGATGTAGAATCAGAGGGGAACACAATTTTAAAAGACGTCGATAAAGCCCTCTCAACTTATATTATCGGTCAATTCATCATATCAATCGTCATAGGGACTTTGATGTATGTTGGCTACCTTATTATCGGTCTCGATTATGCACTCGTATTGGCCTTATTCGCCATGATTTTTACCGTTGTACCATTCCTTGGTCCATTAATAAGCATCATCCCCGCCCTTTTCATTGCCTTACAGCAAGACATTGGGCTGGCAGTGAAGGTACTCATTGTCCTTACTGTCGTTCAACAGGTCGAAGGGCACTTGGTTACACCGAATATAATGGGTAAACGGCTTAACATTCACCCGCTTACCATTATCCTATTGCTGCTTGCTGCTGGATCAATATACGGATTCATTGGCATTTTAATCGCCATCCCTACCTATTCCGTAGTAAAAACGATTATAGGGAATTTCAGGAAGTTTTACAAGTTACGGAATAGGGTTACATAAACAGGAAAAGTTGTATACACACTTAATTAAAAGAACGATTGAAAATAAAAACAAAAAGCACTCGTTTCAGACTGTAGACCAACTCTTAAGTAAGAGAATTGAACTGCCCCGTAAATGTTAGACACCAAACTAACATTTACGGGGTGTT